>JBBIIW010000087.1:0-8924 GCA_037446305.1 Candidatus Rokuibacteriota bacterium | reverse complement strand
AGGCGCCGGCCGCCCGCGCCGGCCTCCTCGAACGCGGCGGCTCCCTGCTCGGGGCAGTGATAGGCGACGACCAGCGGGCTCGCCGGCGCGCCGGGCACCGGCGCCAGGAGCGCGTCCAGCCGCGCCTGCAGGACCGCCGGCGGCGGATCGGTGAAGGTCAGCGAGGAGGTCGGGCAGGCGGCCACGCAGGCGCCGCATCCCTCGCAGGCCGCCTGGTCCACGGTCATCCGCAGGGGCTCGCGCGGGTTGCGAGCGATGGCGTCGTACGGGCAGGCCGGCACGCACCGGCCGCAGCCCTGGCGGCCTGCGGCGCCGCCGGCGCACCTCCCGGGATCGTAGTGGACGTACGCCGGCTTCTGGAACTCACCCACCAGACGGAGGACCTGCAGGCCCAGCGCGTCCAGCGCCGCCGGTGTCGGATCGAGCAGGCGGTGATGGCCGGTGCGCCGCGGCCGGCCGTCGCCCGCGCCGTCGCCGGCGCCGCGGATCTCCACCACCTGGTCGGCGGTGATCGTCTCCCGCTCGGCGCGCGGGATTCTGATGGCGCCGATGGCGCCGCACGCCTCCAGACAGTCGCCGCACCGGTCGCAGCGATCCATCTGCAGCCGAAGCCCGGGGCTGATGGCCGAGGTGTGGCAGACCGGCACGCAGCGCATGCAGGCGATGCAGGCGCGCAGGTCGATGGGCTGCTGGTGCTCGACGGTGACCCGGAAGGCGCCGAGCGCTCCGTCCACCCTCGTCACGCGTCCCCAGTTGACCTTCCACGGCAGCGCCCGGGCCGGCTCGGCGTCGAACCGGCTCGAGCCCTCGTCCAGGATCAGGATCGGGCGGACGAGGTCGCCCAGGCGGCGGGCCAGAGCGAGCCCCGCCGGGCCGTCGGTGGCGATCAGGACCGTCCGGCCCGCCTTCACGGGCATCGTGACGGCGGGGGCGGAGGCCTCGGCCGCCCGCATGGCGGCCCGGAGCAGCCGGGCAGCCTTGACCGCCGCGGCGCCCGCGGGGTCGGGGTGAGCGCGGAAGCATGCCTCGCGCAGGTTCACGACCTCCACCGAGCCGGACGGCACGCCGGCGGTGGCGGCCGCTTCCCGGATCAGCTCCGGGGGCGCGCAGCAGGCCACGAGGAGCCGCGCCGGCCGCTCGCGTCCGAGCCAGTCCATGAAGCGGTGGATCTCGTCGCGCGGCAGGCGCGCGAATCGCTCGGGAAGGTGCTCCAGACCCAGCGACCGCTGGATCGCGCCGGCCGCCAGCGGCAGCGTCTCGTTGCAGGCGCAGAGCGCGACCCGCCAGTCCATCACGGGACCATGCGTTTTTTCGGGCATTTGCACCGCATGAGATGAGGCGCTATCATACGCCCGCGCTCGCGCCGCCGTCAAAGCGCCATGCCCGACGCCCCAGCCGAGACCGCGGTCCTCGCCGCCCTGCGCCGCGTGCAGGACCCGGACCTGCACGCCGACGTGGTGAGCCTGGGATTCGTGCGCGACCTGCGCGTCGAGGCCGGGCGCGTGAGCTTCACGCTCGAGCTCACCACCCCCGCCTGTCCGGCCCGCGGCCTGCTCGAGCGGCAGGCGCGCGAGGCGGTGCTCGGCGTCGCCGGCGTGGAGGAGGTGCGGGTCACGATGAGCCACCGGGTCCGCGCGGCCGGGATCGGGCCCGGCGATCAGGTCCCGCAGATCCGGAACACCGTTGCGATCTCCTCGGGCAAGGGCGGGGTGGGCAAGTCCACCGTGGCCGTGAACCTGGCCCTGGCGCTGGCCGAGGCCGGGGCCCGGGTGGGCCTCCTGGATGCCGACGTCTACGGGCCGGACGTGCCCATGATGATCGGAGCGCGCGGCCTGCCCGGGATGGTCCAGGGCCGCATCCTGCCGGTGACCGTCCACGGCGTCCGCCTGATCTCGCTGGCCTTCTTCGTGGCGCCCGGCGACGCCGCCATCCTGCGGGGCCCGATGCTCTCGTCCACGATCAAGCAGTTCCTCTTCGAGGTGGACTGGGGCGAGCTCGATTACCTGGTCATCGACCTGCCGCCGGGGACGGGCGACGCCCAGCTCACGATCTCGCAGGTGATCCCGCTCACCGGCGCGGTGATGGTCACCACGCCCCAGGACGTCTCGCTGCACGACGTGCGCAAGGGCCTGGCCATGTTCCGGCAGCTCAACGTGCCCGTGCTCGGCGTGGTGGAGAACATGAGCCACTACACGTGCCCGCACGGCGAGCGCGTGCCCCTCTTCGGTCGCGGCGGCGGCGCGCGGCTGGCCGCCGAGCACGGGGTGCCCCTGCTGGCCGAGCTGCCGTTCGACCCGGCCACGCGCGAGGGCGGCGACCAGGGACGCCCGGTCGTCGTGGCCGAGCCGCAGTCCCCGCAGGCCGAGGCGTTCCGCGTGCTCGCCGGGCGCGTGGCCGCCCAGGTCAGCATCCAGGCCCTGACGCCCCTGCCGGCCGTCCGCTGAGCCGGGCTCCGCGGGCGGTCTCAGCGGGCCGGGACCGCCTCCTCCAGGGCAACCCCGGCCCCGGCATAGAGGTTCAGGCCGTCCGGCCGCACGTAGCCGCAGACGGTGATGCCGAGCTGCTCGGCCAGGGCCACCGCCATCTCGGTGGGCGAGGTGCGGGAGGCGACGAGCGGCACGCCCATGCGCGCGGCCTTGAGGAGCATCTCGGAAGAGATGCGCCCCGTCGACAGCAGCAGGCGCTCCTCGGTCGCGATGCCGCGGAAGAGCGCCTCGCCCTTCACCTTGTCGACGGCGTTGTGCCGGCCCACGTCCTCGGCCACGATCAGCAGCCGCTCGGGATCGGCGAGCGCCGCGCCGTGGATGCCCCGCGAGGCCTGGTAGTGGACGGCGGCGCTGAACAGGTCCTTCATCCGGGCGGCGAGCGCCGCCGGCCGGACGCGCAGGGTCGAGGTGAGCCGCGGGAAGAGCCGGTGGTCGATGCGGAAGGTGATGCCGCCCCCGCAGCCCGACGTCAGGATCCGCTCGCCGGGCAGCGTGACGGGGCCGCGGAGCGTCACGTCCGCGCGGCCGTCCACCGGGGAGACCTCCAGGCCGGCCACGTCCTCGAGGCCGGCGATCACCTTCTCCATCCAGAGGTACCCCACCACCAGGGCCTCGAGCTTCATCGGCGAGCAGAGCAGGGTCAGGAACCGCTCGCCGTTGACGTACACGGTCAGGGGCTGCTCGCGCACGACCTCGCCCCGGACCTCCTCGGCCCGCTGGCCTCGCACCCTGACGTACGTGCGCATGGCTCCTCGATTCTAGCAGCCGCCCGCTGCCGGTCAGTACAGGACCCGCAGGAGGAACAGCCCCTGCGCGGGCGCGGTGGGACCGGCCCGGCGACGGTCGCGGCCGGCCAGCACCTGGCGGATCCAGTCCGGCTCGCGCGCGCCGCGGCCGACAGCCACCGCGCTGCCGACCAGGGTGCGCACCATGTGGTGCAGGAACCGGTCAGCCGACATCAGGACGACCACGACGTCGCGTCGCCGCAGCACGTGCACCGCCCGGAGGTGACAGGCCGGCGGGTGCTCGCGGCCCGGCGCCGCGCAGAAGGCGCTGAAGTCATGCCGGCCGCGGAGCGGGCCGAGCGCGCGACGCATCGCCGGCACGTCCAGGCGCCAGGGGACGTGCCAGCTGTACCGCCGCCGGAGCGGGTGCGCCACGGCCGCGTTGTCGATCAGGTAGGCGTAGCGCTTGCCGCGAGCCGAGCGCCGGGCGTCGAAGCCGGACGGGGCCTCCTCGGCCGCCAGGACCCGGATGTCGGGCGGCAGCACGGCGTTGAGGGCCCGCTGCACCGTGGCCGGGTCCAGCCGGCTGTCCGTGCGGATGGACGCGACCTGGCCGAGCGCGTGCACCCCGGCGTCCGTGCGCGAGGCGCCGGTCACCCGCGTGGCCGGCCCCAGCAGGCGGCGGGCGGCGTCGGCCAGCAGGCCCTGCACGGTCGGGGCGTCCGGCTGGACCTGCCAGCCCGCGTACCCGGTGCCGTCGTAGGCCAGGACGACGCGGACGACGCGGCTCAGCGCCGGCGGGTGCCGAGGACGCTGACCCAGAGCCCGACGGCGAGCAGGATCAGGCCGACGTTCACGAGCGTGCCGACCGTGATCCCGCCGAGGGCGGGCGGCCGGGAGGCGAGCCAGGTCGCGCGGGCGACGTCCTTCGGCTCGTAGCCCGTGGGCTGGTACCCGCCGGCCGCCACGACGAACTGGGCCACCGCCGGCACCAGCAGGTAGGCCACGGCCAGGATGGTGACGGCGACGGCGAGGTGAAAGCGCCCGTGGGACCCGAGATGCCGGCGGTAGAAACGCCTCAGTCCGATGGCGCCCCCCACCCGCTACGTGGCCAGGAGCAGCTCCGCGATCTGCACCGCGTTGGTGGCCGCTCCCTTCCGGAGCTGGTCCCCCACCACCCAGAAGCTGAGCGCGCGGGGGTGCGACAGGTCCTCGCGGATGCGGCCGACCCAGCAGTCGTCCTGGCCCTCGACCAGCGTCGGCATGGGATAGCGCGCCTGGGCCGGATCGTCCCATACCCGGAGCCCCGGGAAGGCGGCGAGGAGCCGGCGGGCGTCGTCGGCCGTCAGCTTCTCCTCGGTCTCCACGTTCACCGCCACCGAGTGGCAGGTGAACACGGGCACCCGGACGGTCGTCGGGGCCAGCCCGAGGTCGGGCAGGCCCAGAATCTTCCGCGTCTCGTTGATCAGCTTCCGCTCCTCGCCGGTGTAGCCGTCGGGACCGAAGGCGTCGATGTGCGGGATGAGGTTGAAGGCGATGGGGTGCGGGAAGAAGCTGGCCGTGACGGCCTCGCCCCGCGCCCAGGCCAGCGTCTGCCGCCTGAGCTCCTCGATGCCGCGCACCCCGGCGCCCGAGACGGCCTGGTAGCTCGTGGCCACCACGCGGCGCAGGCGGGCGGCGTCGTGCAGCGGCTTCAGCGGCATGACGGTCACGATGGTCGTGCAGTTCGGCGAGGCGACGATGCCGCGGTGCCCCCGGACGGCGTGGCCGTTGATCTCGGGCACCACCAGGGGGACGTCGGGGTCCATGCGGAAGGCGTTGGACTTGTCGACGACGACGGCGCCCGCCGCCACGATCATGGGGACGTACTGCCGCGACTGGGCCGAGCCCGCCGAGCAGAACGCGATCTCGACGCCCCGGAAGGCCGCCGGCTCGACCTTCTGGACGGCGATCCGCTCGCCGCCGAACGTCACCGTCTTGCCCACCGAGCGCTCGGAGGCGAAGCAGCGCAGCTCGCGGACGGGGAACTTGCGCTCCTCCAGGATCCGCAGCGTCGTCTCGCCGGCCGCCCCCGTGGCGCCGACCACCGCGACCACGACACCGCTGGCCATCAGTACCGGGCCTCCAGATCCCTCACCACCGCGTCGCCCATCTCCCTCGTTCCCACCACCGTCGTTCCCGGCTGGGCGATGTCGCGCGTGCGGTAGCCCCGCTCGAGCACGCTCGTCACCGCCGCCTCCACCCGGTCGGCGTCCTCTCCCCGCCGCAGGGAGTACCGGAGCAGCATCGCCGCCGACAGGATGGCGGCCAGCGGGTTGGCGACCCCCTGGCCGGCGATGTCGGGCGCCGTGCCGTGGACCGGCTCGTACAGCCCGGCCGCCCCGCCCAGCGAGGCCGAGGGCAGCATGCCCATGGACCCGGCCAGGATGGCGGCCTCGTCGGACAAGATATCACCGAAGGTGTTCTCGGTGACGATGGTGTCGAAGTGCGTGGGGCGGTGGATGAGCGCCATGGCGCAGTTGTCCACCAGCACGTGCTCCAGGCTCACGTCGGGATAGTCGCGGCCGACGCGGGTCACCACGTCGCGCCAGAGCTGCGAGCAGGCCAGCACGTTGGCCTTGTCGACCGAGGCCAGGCGCCGGCGCCGCTGCCGGGCCACCTCGAACCCCATCCGGGCCACCCGCTCGATCTCCGCCTCCGTGTACGCCATCGTGTTGACGGCGCGCGCCGTGCCGTCGGGCAGGCGCTCCACACCCCGCGGCTGGCCGAAGTAGAGCCCCCCGGTCAGCTCCCGGATCACCATGAGGTCCGTGCCCTCCACCACCGAGCGCTTGAGGGGCGAGGTGTCCACCAGCATGGGGAAGCACCGGGCGGGACGGAGGTTGGCGTAAAGGTCCAGCTCCTTGCGCAGGCCGAGCAGCCCCCGCTCGGCCCGCTGCTCCTGGGGGAGGCGGTCCCATCGGGGACCGCCCACCGCCCCGAACAGGATGGCGTGGGCCTGCCGGCACAGGGCCAGGGTGGCCGGGGGCAGCGGCTGCCCGGTGGCGTCGATGGCCGCCCCCCCGACCAGGGCGGTCTCGAACTCCAGGCCCAGCCCGGCGCCCTTGGCCACGGTCTGCAGCACGCGGACGGCCTCCGGCGTGACCTCCTGCCCGATGCCGTCGCCGGGAAGGACGGCGATCCGGTACGTCACGGCCCGACGTCCTTCATCCGCTGCGTGGTGGCGTGGACGGCCCGGTTGAGCGCGTTCAGGTAGGCCCGGGCGCTGGCCTCGATGACGTCCGTGGAGGCCCCCTTGCCGCTCACCACGGTCCCGTCGAAGTCCACCTTGATGGAGACCTCGCCGATGGCGTCCTTGCCCGAGGTGGCCGCCCGCAGCGCGTAATCCTGCATGCGGCCCTTGAGCCCGGTGATGGCGTCGATGGCGGCCAGGGCCGCGTCCACGGGGCCGTCGCCCACCCCGGAGTCCTGGAACAGCTGCCCCTCCTTGCGCAGCCGCACGGTGGCCGAGGGCACGATCCCGGTGCCGCTGATCACGTGCAGGTAGTCCAGCTCGTACAGCTCGGGCACCCGGGTGGCCTCGTCGGTCACGATGGCCATCAGGTCCTCGTCGTAGACCTCCTTCTTGCGGTCGGCCAGGTCCTTGAACTTCTTGAAGGCGCGGTCCAGGTCCGGCCCGGCCAGGTCGAAGCCCAGCTCCTTGAGCCGGGCGGCCAGGGCATGCCGCCCCGAGTGCTTGCCCAGCACCAGCTTGTTGGAGGGCCGGCCGATGTCCTCCGGCCGCATGATCTCGTAGGTGAGCTTCTCCTTGAGCACCCCGTCCTGGTGGATGCCGGCCTCGTGGGCGAAGGCGTTCTCGCCCACCACCGCCTTGTTGGGCTGCACGTGCACCCCGGTGATGTGGGAGAGCAGGCGCGAGGTCCGGAAGATCTCCTCGGTGTGCACGCCGGTGTCCACCCCGAAGAAGTCGCGGCGCGTCTTGAGCGCCATGACGATCTCCTCCAGCGAGGCGTTGCCGGCCCGCTCGCCGATGCCGTTGATGGTGCACTCCACCTGCCGCGCGCCGTGCAGGATGGCCGTCAGCGAGTTGGCCACCGCCTGCCCCAGGTCGTTGTGGCAGTGCACGGAGAGCACGTAGCGGCCCTGGTGCCGGCGCAGCCGCTCCTGGATGCGGGCGATCCGCTCGCCCCACTCCTGGGGGATGGCGTACCCGACGGTGTCCGGGATGTTGATGGTTCCCGCCCCGGCCTCGATCACCGCCTCCAGCACGTCGCACATGTAGTCGAAGTCCGACCGCGAGGCGTCCTCGGGGGAGAACTCGACGTCCTGGCAGTAGCCCCGGGCGTGCCGGACGGCCTCCACCGCCGCCGTCAGCACCTCGGCCCGCGACTTGCGCAGCTTGTACTTGAGGTGGATGTCCGAGGTGGCCACGAAGGTGTGGATGCGCGGCCGGCGGGCGTACTTGACCGCCTCCCAGCACCGGTCGATGTCGGCCAGGCCGACCCGGCTCAGTCCGCAGATGGCCGGGGCGCCCTCCAGCGTCCCCACCTGCCGGGCCACCTCGCGGGTGGCCTCGAAGTCCTCGTCGGACGAGATGGGGAAGCCGGCCTCGATGACGTCCACGTTGAGACGGGCCAGCTGCCGGGCCATTTCCAGCTTCTCCATCGTGTTCATCGAGAACCCCGGCGACTGCTCGCCGTCCCGGAGCGTGGTGTCGAAGATGATGACGCGGTCCATGATCTCCCCCTGACTCGTCCGTCAACTCAGTGCGGTTCCCCCGGCCGCGCCTCCACCGGCGCCGGGCTGGTTCGGCCGACGATCAGCCGCCGCACCGGCCCCGAGACGGCATAGCCCGCGAAGAGCGCGAACAGGAACACCTCGTGATTCGTCGCCACGATCATCACCGCCAGCACGACCACCAGCAGCGTCTGGATGGGGCGCCGGCGGGCGAAGTCCAGCTCCTTGAAGCTCCAGTAGCGGAAGGTCGACACCATCAGCAGCGCCAGCGCGTAGGTGCCGATGGCCATCACCGCCTGGACCCACCGCGGCGGCGCGGCGCCGTCGTGGGCCAGGAGCACCGCCGAGGCCAGCACGCCGGCCGCGGCCGGGGTGGCCAGGCCGATGAAGAAGCGGCGGTCGGTGGATCCGGTCTGCACGTTGAAGCGGGCCAGCCGGAGCGCGCCGCAGATGACGAACAGGAAGGCCGCGAACCAGGCGGGCCGGCCGAGGTCGCCCAGGGCGAACGAGTAGACCAGGAAGGCCGGCGCCACGCAGAAGGAGATGACGTCGGCCAGGGAGTCGTACTCGACGCCGAACTGGCTGGTCACCCGCATGAGGCGCGCCACCCGCCCGTCCAGCATGTCCATCGCCATGGCCACGAAGATGGCCAGGGCCGCTTCCGGATAGCGCTGCTCCGCCGTCAGCAGCAGGGCGAAGAACCCGCAGAACAGGTTGCCGGTGGTCAGCAGGCTCGGCAGCAGGAAGATGCTGCGCCGGCGCATGTGCTGGCGGAGCGGGCCCCGCCGGCCCCCGGCCGGAACGCGGTCACGTTCACCCCGGTCGGCAGCTCGACGAGCCGGGTGACCGTCTCCATCAGCTTGTCCTGGTTGTTGAGGATGAAGCTGCGGGCGACATAGCGGTTCTTTATCAGCCCCTCGCGGTCGCGCAGGTTCAGCGCGTCGGCCAGCGAAATGGCGGCGGTGCGGCTGGTGTC
>JBBIIW010000086.1:0-9009 GCA_037446305.1 Candidatus Rokuibacteriota bacterium | reverse complement strand
CGCGCCCGCGATGACGGCGGCGGCGGCGCCGAACATGGCCAACAGGCCCGCGAGCGGCTTCATGGGCGCCGGCCCAGCACGTCGAGCAGCGCGGCCAGCAGCGCCCGGGGAGAGGGCGGGCAGCCGGGGATCACCGCGTCCACGGGCACCACGGTGTCCACGCCGCCCACCACGGCGTAGGAGCCGCGGAAGATGCCGCCGTCGCGCCCGCAGTCGCCGGCGGCGATGACGATCTTGGGATCGGGCGTGGCCTCGTACGTCCGCCGCAGCGCCTCGGCCATGTTCAGCGTGACCGGGCCGGTGACCAGCAGGCAGTCGGCGTGCCGGGGCGAGGCCACGAAGTGCAGCCCGAAGCGCTCCAGGTCGTAGTGGGGGCCGGTCAGGCCCGCGATCTCCAGCTCGCAGCCGTTGCAGGAGCCGGCGTCCACCTGCCGGATGTGCAGGGACCGTCCGAACCGGCGGCGGACCTCCTCGCGCAGGCGGGTGCCCAGCCCGGCCAGCTCGGCGGCTGCGGCCGGAGGCTCGGCCACGAGGCCGGCCCGGAGGGCGAGACGGAGCTGGCGGAGCATCAGCGGCGCCCGGAGCGGCGGCCCTCGGCCCGCAGCTCCCGGAGCATGGTCTGGGTGCCGTGCAGCTGGTTGTTGAAGATGCGGCGCGCCACGTCCAGCAGGACCCCCACCAGCCGGTCGCGCACGGCGTAGCGGACCGTGGTGCCCTGCTTGCGGGCCACCACCACCCCCTTGAGGCGCAGCACGGCCAGGTGCTGGGAGACGGTGGACTGATCGAGGCTCAGCCGGGCCTGCAGCTCCTGGACGCTGTGCTCCCCGTGGCGGAGCACCTCCAGGAGGCGGATGCGGAGCGGGTGGGCGAGCGCCTTGAAGAAGTCGGCCTTGAAGGCCTGAAGGTCGGGCGCTCCCCGAGACACGGAATACGAATATTAAAATATCTCGATATAGTCAAGGATGTATCCGGCCGCCTTTCCTCGCCGGGCGCGGGCCGGCGTGCGCTCAGGCGCGCGCCAGCAGCGCCTCGTAGACCCCGGTGGTGGCGCGCATCTGGGCCTCCAGGCTGTAGCGCTCGCGGACGAGCGCCTGGCCGGCCCGGGCCATCGCCCGGGCTCGCTCGGGCTCGGCCAGAAGCTCCAGGATGGCCGCGGCCAGGGCCGGGGCGTCGGCCGGCGGCACCAGCCGCCCCGTGTGGCCGTCGCGGACGATCTCGGGCAGGCCGCCGACCCGGCTGGCCACCACCGGGGTGCCGACGGCGAGGGCCTGGGGGACGACCTGCGAGGTCGCCTCCGAGCGGATGGACGGCAGGACCAGCACGTCCAGGGCGGCCATGACCTCGGGGATGTCGCGCCGGAAGCCGGTCAGGATGACGTGGGAGTCGAGGGCCATGGCCTGCACGCGGCGGCGCACGTCCTCGAAACCCACGCCGTGGCCGACGATCAGGAACCGGACCTCGGGGCGGGCCCGGCGGACGATCACGGCGGCATCCAGGAAGTAGCGGTGGCCCTTGGAGGCGCGGATATCGGCCACCAGGCCGACCACCGGCCCGCGCAGCCCCAGCTCGTCCCGCACCCGCTTGCCCGACACGCCGGGATGGAAGCGCGCCGTGTCCACCCCGGCCGGGACGGAGATCACGCGCGCGGGCGGCACGCCGGCGCCGATCACGATGTCGCGGATGGCGTCGCCCGTGGTCAGGACGCGGTCGGCCAGGCGGTAGACGAGCGCCCGGCGGCGCTGGATGGGGATGGCGACATGGCGGCTGCGGACGACGGGCCGCCGAAGCGCGCGGGCGGCGAGCGTCCCGAGCCAGCTGTCCACGGAGGAGTGGGTGTGCACCAGGTCCACGTCCCGCCGCCGGATGAGGCGCAGGAGGCTGGCCAGGGCGACCGGGTCGGCCGCGCCGCGCATGCGGAGCGCGACGACGGGCAGCCCGGCGGCCCCGGCCTCGGCCAGCAGGGGGCTGCCGGGCTGGGCCGCGATGAGGACGTGCCATCCGTGCTCGAGCAGCCAGCGCGTCTCGGCGAGGATCCGGATCTCCTGGCCGCCGAGCCCGACCGCCGACTCGGTGTGCAGGATCAGCCGCGGGCGCGAGGAGGACACGCCGAGCCAGTATAGGGCATGCCCGCGGCGGCCGCGCCCATGCTGCCGCGTGAGCCGCCTCCGACCCGCGTGCTATAGTCGCGGCAGAGGACGCTGGTGGCGACGGCCGATCGCAAACGGTGGCATGCCGTCTTCCGGCTGCTGGAGCACGACGAGCGTGTCTTCGCCGTCCTGCTGGCGGTCGCGATGGTGGGGGGCCTGGCCACGCTGGGGCTGGTGCCGCTGCGCCCGCGCCATCGCATCGACCTCTATTCCCTGGTCATCTGGTTCGCCGCCTACAAGGTGGGGATCTTCGCGCTGGTCACGGTGACCCCGCGGGCCACGCGGGCCATCTTCCTGGGCGCCCTGGCCATCGACCTCCTGCTGGTCTTCGTGCTCCTCACGCTGACGGGCGGCGGCGACAGCCTTTTCTACCTGCTCTTCTTCCCGCTGGTGGCCGTCAATGCCTACTACTTCGGGCCCTGGGTGGGCCTGGCCGCCGCCCTCATCGCCGGCGGCCTCTACGCGCTGTCGGCCTGGCTGATGCCGCCGTGGGTGGGATGGACGCCGGCGGTCATCCTGGCCGCGCTGGTCGGGCTGCCGGCCGTGACGCTGGGGCTGGTCGCCGACCGCGAGCGCCGGGCGCGGGGCGAGGTGGAGCGCCTGAACGCCGAGCTGACCGGCACCTTGAGCCGGCTGCAGGCCACGCAGCGGGAGCTGCTGGAGGCCGAGCGCATGGCCACCGTGGGGCGGCTGAGCCTCAAGGTGGCCCACGAGGTGCGCAACCCCATCAGCGCCATCCAGCTCAACGCCGAGATGCTGGAGGACATCGTGCGCGGCCAGGCGGCGGACCCGGACGAGGCCACCGGGCTGGTGAGCGCCATCCGCGACCAGGTCAAGACGCTCGACGCCCTCACCGAGGAGTACCTGACCTTCGCCCGCTTCCCCCGGCCGCACTTCGAGGAGGACTCGATCAACGACCTGGTCCAGGAGCTGGCCGACTTCATCCGTCCCGTGGCCGTGCGCCAGGGGCTGACCCTGCGCGTGCAGACGGACCCCGCCGTGCCCCTCATGGAGATCGATCGCGGGCTGCTCCGGCAGGCCATCCTGAACCTGGTCAAGAACGGCCTGGAGGCCCTCTCGCGGGGAGGCAGCCTCACGCTGGCCAGCCGGCTGGACGGCGACGTGGTGGAGATCACGGTGGCCGACTCGGGGCCGGGCATCCCGGCCGAGGTGGGGCGCCGGCTGTTCGAGCCCTTCTTCACCACGAAGCCGCAGGGCACCGGGCTGGGGCTGTCCATCGCCCGCCAGATCACCGAGGAGCACGGCGGCGAGATCCGGTGGACGAGCCGGCCCGAGGCCGGGGCCGCCTTCACCCTCCGGCTGCCCGTCAAGCGGCAGCCGGCCCGGAGCGCGGCCGGTGCCTGACCCGCCCGTGCCCGACCATCCCGCCACCATCCTGGTCGCCGACGACGACCCGGGGCTCCGGGAGAGCCTGGAGCGGACCCTGGCCCGGGAGGGCTACCAGGTCGTGCTGGCCTCCGACGGCCGGGCGGCGCTCGACCGGCTGCAGGCCGGCGGCGTGGACGTGGTCCTGACGGACCTCAAGATGCCGGGGCTCAGCGGCATCGAGCTGCTGCGGGCGGTGCGGGCCGTGGCCCCCGACGTGGACGTCATCCTCCTGACCGCCTTCGGCACCATCGAGGAGGCCGTCAAGGCGATGAAGGACGGCGCCTACGACTTCCTCACCAAGCCGGTCCAGCGCGCGCAGCTGATCCGCGTGATCCGGCAGGCGCTGGAGCGCCGGGAGCTGATCCTGCAGAACCGGGCCTTGCAGCAGCGGCTGGAGGCGCTCCTCAAGCAGGGCACGGTGATCGGCGCCAGCCCCGCGTTCCGGCGGATGATGACGCTGGTGGAGCAGGTGGCCGACAGCTCCGCCACCGTGCTGATCCAGGGCGAGAGCGGCACCGGCAAGGAGCTGGTGGCCCGCGCCATCCACGAGCGCTCCCCCCGCCGGGCCGGCCCCTTCGTGGCCGTCAACTGCGCGGCGCTGCCCGAGACCCTGCTGGAGTCCGAGCTGTTCGGCTACGAGCGGGGCGCCTTCACGGGCGCCGCCGGCCGCAAGGAGGGGCGGTTCGAGCTGGCCGACGGCGGCACGCTGTTCCTGGACGAGGTGGCCGACCTGTCGGCGGTCACGCAGCCCAAGATCCTGCGGGTGCTGCAGGAGGGCGAGTTCGAGCGGCTGGGCGGCACGCGCACCATCCGGGTGGACGTGCGCATCGTGGCCGCCACCAACCAGGACCTGGCCCAGATGGTGCGCGAGAAGCGCTTCCGGGAGGACCTCTACTACCGCCTGAACGTCATCACGATCAACGTCCCGCCGCTGCGCGAGCGGCGCGAGGACATCCGGGTGCTCGCCCACCATTTCCTGCGGATCTACGCGGCGAAGAACAACCGGCGGCTGGAGGGCTTCACCAACGAGGCCATGGACCGGCTGGAGAGCTACGCGTGGCCCGGCAACGTGCGCGAGCTCGAGAACGTCATCGAGCGGGCCGTGGTGCTGGCCCGGGGCACGGTCATCGAGCCCGGCGAGCTGCCGGAGGAGGTCGGGGGCGTCAAGCCGCCGCCTCGCGACGCCATCCTGGCGCTGATCGGGACGCCGCTCAGCGAGATCGAGAACCGGCTGCTGGACGAGACGCTCCGCATCACGGGCGGCAACAAGACCCAGGCGGCCAAGCTGCTGGGCATCGACGTGCGCACGGTGGCTCGCAAGCTCGACCGCCGCGACGAGGAGGCGGAAGGCTGAGGGAGGCTGGAGGGGGCGCCGGGCGCGGGCGCGCCGCTGACGGCCATCGCCAGCGCGACGGCGAGGGCCGTCCAGGTCTTCGTCCTCATGACCGCCTCCGTCCTCAGTCCTTGGTGATGTCGTAGATGGTGCCGGCCACGGCGCCGATGCCGGCGCCGATCAGCGCACCCTTGCCCACGTCCTTGTCGAGCCCGGCCGCGGTGGCGGCGCCGGCGCCGGCGCCAACGGCCCCGCCGGTCAGCGTGCCGCAGCCGCTCACGGCGGCGGCGAGCATCGAGAAGCCCACGATCGGGGTCAAGACACGCGTCTTCATCGCATACCTCTCCTTCCGTGCGGTGTGGCCAGGGAGGGACGGTGCAAGGCGCGTGCCTTCAGGACTGCGGGAGAAGGGCGGACGCGTTCAGTCGCCCACCAGGCGGTGGAGCCCGCCCCGGTGGTCGACGACGTACAGCTCGCCCCCCTCGTCCTCCCCGAACGACGAGATGGCCAGGCCGGTCGTCAGCAGCACGCGCTGACGGCCGTCCACCAGCCCGAAGATCTCCCCGCTGCAGTAATCGCCGTACACGTAGGTGCCGGCCAGCCCCGGCAGGCGCCGGCCGCGGTAGACGTAGCCGCCGGTGATCGAGCAGCGGCCGGACTCCTGCGCGTACTCGGCCACGGGCAGCTCCAGGCCGGCCTGCCGGCAGCCGGTGCGCGGGCGGTAGCAGTGCGCGCCCTCCATCAGGCGCCACCCGTAGTTGCCGCCGCGCGTGATGATGTCGATCTCCTCCCACGCGTTCTGGCCGACGTCGGCCGCCCACAGCGCGCCGGTCGCACGGTCGAAGGAGAACCGCCAGGGGTTGCGCAGCCCGAGCGCCCAGATCTCGGGCCGGCCGCCGCCCCCGGCGAAGGGATTGTCGGGCGGGATCGCGTAGGGCTGGGCGCCGTCCACGTCGAGCCGCAGCATCTTGCCGAGGAGGTCCTGGGGGTTCTGGGCGCGGTCCCCGGGGTCGCCGGCGGCCCCGCCGTCGCCCAGGCCGGCGTAGAGGTAGCCGTCGGGGCCGAACGCGATCATCCCGCCGTTGTGGTTGGCGTAGGGCTGCGCGACCGTGAGCAGCACGCGCTCGGCGGACTGCGGGGTGGCCGCATCGCGCCGGGCCCGGAACTCGGCGATCACCGTGGCGCCGTCCGGCCGCCGCGTGTAGTTGACGAAGTACCGGCCGTTGGCGGGGAAGCGGGGGTGGAAGGCCAGGCCCAGCAGCCCGCGCTCGCCCCCGGCCAGGACTCGGTCGGTGATGTCCAGGAACGGCTCGGGCCGGAGCCGGCCGTCCTCGACCACGCGGATGCGGCCTGCCTGCTCCAGCACGAAGAGGCGCCCGCTCCCGTCGCCGGCGTGGGTGACGTACACGGGCATCGCCAGGCCGCGGGTCACCACCGGCTCCAGCCGGAGGGACGCGGCGCCGGCCCCGGCCCGGGTCACGACCAGCAGCGCCAGCACGAGCCCGAGGCCGGCCTTCGCGCGCATGGGTGGTATTCTACGACGCGATGAAAGCCCTGATCCTCACGCGCGAGTATCCGCCGCACGTCTACGGCGGCGCCGGCGTCGTCGTGGACCAGCTCAGCCGCGCCCTGAGCCGCCGCATGGCGGTGGAGGTGCGCTGCTTCGGCGACCGCGGGCCCGGCGCCAGCGGCGACGGCGTGGTGGTCCGCGGCTACGAGCCGTGGCCGCGCCTGGCCGCCGGGCCCGACGGCCCGCGCTACGCGCCGGCGCTGGAGACGCTCTCGATCGGTCTGGCCATGGCGCGCGACCCCGTCGACGCCGACGTGGCGCACGCGCACACCTGGTACGCCGACATGGCCGGCCTCTGGATCCGCACCCTCCACCGCATCCCGCTCGTGGTCACGCTGCACAGCCTGGAGCCCCTGCGCCCGTGGAAGGCCGACCAGCTCGGCAGCGGGTACCTGCTCTCGACGTGGATCGAGAAGACCACCGTGGAGTCGGCCGACCGCGTCATCGCCGTCTCCGGGCAGATGCGCGAGGACATCCTGCGCCACTTCGCCGTGGACCCGGCCCGGGTCGTCGTCATCCACAACGGGATCGACCCCGACCGGTTCCGCCGCACGGAGCGGAAGGACGCGCTGGCCGCCCTCGGCGTGCGCGAGCCCTACGTGCTCTTCGTCGGCCGGATCACCGACCAGAAGGGCATCTTCCACCTGCTGGAGGCGGCGCCCCGGCTGCCGGCCGGCGTGCAGGTCGTGCTGTGCGCCTCGGCGCCCGACACGCCGGAGATCGAGGAGCGGCTGCGCCGGGCGCTGCCCCGGCACCCCAACGTGCACTGGATCAACCGGATGGTGCCGGTCGAGCAGGTCGTGCAGCTCTACAGCCACGCCGCGGTCTTCGTCTGCCCGTCGGTGTACGAGCCGTTCGGGCTGATCAACCTGGAGGCGATGGCCTGCGAGACGGCCGTGGTGGCCTCGGCGGTGGGCGGCATCCTGGAGGTGGTCGAGGACGGCAAGACCGGGCTGCTGGTGCCGCCGGGCCGGCCCGACGAGCTGGCCGCCGCCATCCGGCGCCTGCTGGACGACCCGGCCGGCGCGCGGGCCATGGGCCGGGCCGGCCGGCGCCGGGTCGAGGACACGTTCGCCTGGGCCAGCGTGGCCGAGCGGACCGAGCAGGTGTACGCGGAGGCCGTCGCCGAGTTCCGCCGCACCGCGGGCGACTGACGCGTGCCGGCGGCGCTGGGCGGCCTGCGCGGCTTCATCTTCGACCTGGACGGCTGCGTGTGGAACGGCGCCGTCCTCAATCCCGGCGCCCGCGAGACCCTGACCGCCCTGCAGGCGGCCGGGCGCCGGCTGGCCTTCATCTCGAACAACTCGCGGGCCAGCGGCGCCGACCTCCGGGAGCGCCTGCACGCGCTCGGGGTGACGGTGGCCCGGCACGTGCTGACCCCGCTGGAGATCATCGGGCAGGTGATCGCCGAGCGGTGGGGGCCCTCGCGCGTCCTGGCGATGGGGGCCCCGGAGATGGCCGGGGCCATCGCCGCCGCCGGCCACGCCATCGTCGAGATGAAGGACTGGCCGGCGGCGACGGTGGTCGCCGTGGGCAACGACTTCGACCTGACCTACGAGCGGCTGACCGCCGCCAGCCGGGCGGCCGCGCTCACCGGGCGGCTCATCACACCGAACCTCGATCCCCGGCTGCCCATCGAGGGGGGCGAGTTCCTGCCGGGCTGCGGGGCCATCGTCCAGGCGGTGGCGGTCGCCGCCGGCGTGCGGCCCGTCGTCGTCGGCAAGCCGGAGCCGCCCCTGTTCCGCATCGCCCTGGAGCGCCTGGGACTCGCCCCGGCGGAGACGGCGATGGTCGGCGACAGCCTGGCCTCGGACATCGAGGGGGCCCGCCGGGTCGGGATGCCCGGGATCCTCTTCGCTCCCGCCGGCGCGCCGCCGGCGGCGCCGGCCGCGGCCGTCGTCCGCTCGTTCGCCGAGCTGGCGCGCCTGGTCGGGCTGGCCTAGCGACTCAGCGCGGCGCGTCGCTCGCGGCGGACCTTCTCCCCGTACGCGCCCGCTGGCCACATCGTAGAGGTAGACCTCGGCGGGGGAGATGACCTGGCCGGTCGGGCCGGCCGGCAGATCGAGCGGCTCGCCGGCGCCGTCGTAAGCGGCCCGGACGGCCAGAGGGTGTCCTGGCCCGCCCCTCGTGCCGGTCCTGGTAGTTGCGCGGCGTCCACGGCTCGCCGTCCACCTCCAGCACGATCGGCTCGTCGTCGACCATCGAGGCCGCCGTGAAGGCCGGCCCGCCGGCGCGCAGCGCGGCCAGGAACACGAACGGCTCGAAGGCGGACCCCGGCTGTCGGCGGGCCAGGAAGACGCGGTTGAACTGGCTCAGCCGGTAGTCGCGGCCGCCCACCAGGGCCAGGATCTGCCCGGTGCCGGGGTCCAGCGCCACCAGCGCCGCCGATTCAGGACTCGATTTCCTGGTGCACGTAGTCCACGAAGTACGGGGCGTCGCGTCTGCCCGCGGGCGGCGGCGGCTTGCGGAGCGGCTCGCGCCGGGCGGCCTCGTGCTCGGCGTCGGCGATGATGCCCAGTCCCGCGACGAGCCGCGCCCACAGGGGCGAGGCCGGCCGGCGTCCCTCACTG
>JBBIIW010000085.1:0-9016 GCA_037446305.1 Candidatus Rokuibacteriota bacterium | reverse complement strand
CCGGGCCAGCACAAGATCTACGTCGTCGCGAGCGACGGCGACCTGATGGAAGGCGTCAGCTACGAGAGCGCGTCGCTTGCCGGGCATTGGCAGCTCGACAACCTGATCGTGCTGTACGACGACAACCACGTGACCATCGACGGGCCGACGGCGTGGACCTTCACGGAGGACGTGCCGGCCCGCTTCCGCGCGCAGGGCTGGCAGGTGGCGTCCATCGATGGCGAGGACGTGGCGGCGCTCGACCGGGCGCTCGCCGAGGCGAAGACGGCCGGCCGCCCCGCGCCCCGGGCGAGCGGCAGCAGCACGGCGGCGCCGATGGCCGTCCGCAGCAGGGCCAGGGTGGCCGGCGGCACGGCTTCCAGCACCAGGCGGGTCGTGACGTACGAGGTGGCGTAGATGACGTTCGCCAGCGCCAGCGTCAGGTCGGCGAGCGCCATGAGCCGAGGATATAATCCCCGGCGAGGCATGAGGAAGACCACCGCGCTGCGCCGGCTCGTCAGCCGCCCGGCCCTCGACTTCCTGCTGGAGGCCCACAACGGGCTGTCGGCGAAGATCGTGGAGGAGGCCGGCTTCCCCGGCATCTGGGCCAGCGGGCTCACCATGTCGGCCACCTTCGCCGTCCGCGACAACAACGAGCTGTCGTGGACCCAGGTGGTCGAGCAGGCGGGCTTCATGGCCGACGCCGTTCGCATCCCGGTCCTGCTGGACGGCGACACCGGCTACGGCAACTTCAACAACGTGCGCCGGCTGGTGCGGAAGCTGGAGCAGGTCGGGGTGGCCGGCGTCACGCTCGAGGACAAGCTCTTCCCGAAGACGAACTCGTTCCTGCGCGACCGGCAGCCGCTGGCCGACCTGGACGAGTTCTGCGGCAAGCTCAAGGCGGCCAAGGACAGCCAGCAGGACCCGGACTTCGTGGTGGTGGCCCGCGTGGAGGCGCTGATCGCCGGCTGGGGGCTGGACGAAGCGCTGCGGCGGGCCGAGGCCTACCACCTGGCCGGCGCGGACGCCATCCTGATCCACAGCCGCCGCCCCAGCGCCTCCGAGGTCTTCCGGTTCCTGGAGCGCTGGGGCGGCCGGGCGCCGGTGGTGCTGGTGCCGACGCGGTACTGGCGGACCCCGACCGAGGACTTCCGGGCCCGCGGCGTGAGCGTCGTCATCTGGGCCAACCACCTGCTGCGGAGCGCCATCAGCGCCATGCAGGCGACGGCGGCCCGGATCGCGGCCGACGAGTCCCTGGCCCAGGTGGAGCCCAACGTGGCGCCGCTGCACGAGGTGTTCCGGCTGCAGGGGGACGACGAGCTGCAGGAGGCCGAGCGCCGCTACCTGCCCGCCCGCGCCCCGCTGGGCGCCATCGTCCTGGCCGCCGGGGCCGGGGGCGGGTTCGGCGGCCTCACCGACGACGTCCCCAAGGCGATGCTAAAGGTGCGCGGGCGGCCGATCCTGGCCCGGCTGCTGGACGACCTGGCGCACTTCGGCTGCTCGGAGGCCGCCGTCGTCCGCGGCTACCGCGCGGAGGCCATCGACCTGCCGAACGCGCGCTACGTGGACAACCCGGACTTCGCCGACACCGGCGAGGCGTGGTCGCTGGCGCTGGCGGCCGGCGACCTCCGGCCGGGTACCCTGGTGGCGTTCGGGGACATCGTGCTCAAGCGGGCCATCGTGCAGGCGCTGCTCGAGGAGGCCGGCGACGGGCTCACGCTGGCGGTGGACAGCGCCCTGGCCGCCCTGGACCTTCCCGACCGCGTGCGCAGCGACCGGCCCGACACGGGCCGCTTCAGCTTCGACCCGGCGTTCCTGCAGGCCATCGGCGAGGCCGTCCGGCCGGAGGCGAGCCACGGCGTCTGGATCGGCCTGCTGCACGCGGGCCGGGACGGCGCCGGCTGGCTGCGGGAGGCGCTCGATGCCCTGCGCGCCGAGGGGACGCTGCGGGCGGCCCGCCTCAGCGACGTCCTCACCCGGGTCCTGGCCGCCGGCCGGCCGGTGCGCGTCGTCTACCACCGCGGCGGCTGGGTGAACGTCAACCAGCTGGCCGACCTGCTGGACGCGTCCGGGATCTGAGCCGGGGCCGCGCCGCCGCCGGCCGTGGCGGGCCGGCCGGAGCTAGGCCAGCGTGTGGCGGACCATCCTGCCCTCGATCATGTAGATGACCATCTCCGCGATGTTGGTGGCGTGGTCGGCCACGCGCTCCAGGAAGCGCGAGACGAGGATCAGGCGGATGGCGCGGGGAATGGTGGTCGGGTCGGCCATCATGTAGGTCAGCAGCTCCCGGAAGATCTGCTCCTTGAGCGCGTCCACCTCGCTGTCCCGGGCGCACACCTGCCGCGCCAGCGCCGCGTCCCGGGCCACGAAGGCGTCCAGGCTGTCCCTGACCATGCCCTGGGCCTTGTCGGCCATCCGCGGCAGGTCGATGTAGGGCTTGAGCTGGGGCTCCTGGTTCAGCTCGAGGGCCCGCTGGGCGATGTTCACCGCCTGGTCCCCGATCCGCTCCAGGTCGGTGACGATCTTCATGGCCGTGGTCAGGAACCGCAGGTCGCCGGCGGCCGGCTGGTACAGGGCCAGCAGCTCCACGCACTTCTCGTCCACCTCGACGTCATAGGCGTTGACCTGCCGGTCCCGCTCGATGACCTGGCGGGCCAGGGCGTCGTCCCGCTCCACCAGCGCCTGCATCACGCGGCGGATCTGATCCTCGACCAGCGCCCCCATGGCCAGCAGGGTCTGCTTCAGCGCGTCCAGCTCCTCGTGGAAGTGGCGTGGCATCCCGGCCTCCCCGCCCTACCCGAACCGACCCGTGATGTAGTCCTCTGTCCGCCGGTCCCGGGGAGTCGTGAAGACCTGCCGGGTCACGCCGAACTCCACCAGCTCGCCCAGCAGCAGGAACCCCGTGTAGTCGGAGACCCGGGCCGCCTGCTGCATGTTGTGGGTGACGATGACGATGGTATAGGAAGCCTTCAGGCCCAGCATCAGCTCCTCGATCTTGGCCGTGGCGATGGGGTCGAGGGCCGAGCACGGCTCGTCCATGAGGAGGACGTCGGGCTCGACGGCCAGGGCCCGGGCGATGCACAGGCGCTGCTGCTGGCCGCCCGACAGGCTGAGCGCCGGGTCGCCCAGGCGGTCCTCGACCTCGTCCCACAGCGCCGCCGCCCGGAGGCTGCGCTCCACGATGGCCTCCAGGTCGGCCCGCTGACGGACGCCCAGGATGCGCGGGCCGTAGGCGACGTTCTCGAAGATGGACTTGGGGAACGGGTTGGACTTCTGGAAGACCATCCCCACCCGCTTCCGCAGCTCCGTCACGTCCACCGCCGGGTCGTGGATGTCGGTGCCCCCGATCCGGATGGTGCCGGTCATGCGCACCCCATCGATCAGGTCGTTCATCCGGTTCAGGCACCGGAGCAGGGTGGACTTGCCGCAGCCGCTGGGACCGATGTAGGCCGTGATGCGGTGCTTGGGGATGGCCATGGTGATGTCCCGGAGCGCCGGCTTGGCCCCGTACCAGAGGGACAGGCGCTCGATCTCCACCATCGGCGACTCCAGGGCGCCGGGGGCGGCCTCTCCCCCGAGGCTCGCGCGCAGGTCGAGCGTCGGCGACATCGCTCCTCCTACACAGCCGCCGTCGCGTACCGGCGGCGGAGACGGTTCCGCAGCGTGACGGCCGTCAGGTTCATGACGATGACGATGGTCAGGAGCAGCAGCGTGGTGGCGAACACCATCGGCCGGGCCGCATCCACGTTGGGCGACTGGAAGCCCACATCGTAGATGTGGAAGCCCAGGTGCATGAACTTGCGCTCCAGGTGGATGAACGGCCACGCGCCGTCCACGGGCAGCGAGGGCGCCAGCTTCACCACGCCGGTCAGCATGAGCGGCGCGACCTCGCCCGCCGCCCGCGCCATGGCCAGGATCAGCCCGGTCAGGATCGACGGCGTGACGGCCGGCAGCACCACGCGCAGCGTCGTCTCCAGCCGGGTGGCACCCAGGGCTAGCGAGGCCTCCCGCATGCCTCCCGGGATGGCGGCCAGCCCCTCCTCGGTGGCCACGATGACGACCGGGATGGTGAGCAGGGCGAGCGTCAGGGACGCCCACAGGATGCCGCCGGTGCCGAACGTCGGCGTCGGCAGCGCCTCCGCGAAGAAGAGGCGGTCGATCGTGCCGCCCACGACGTAGATGAAGAAGCCGACCCCGAACACGCCGAAGACGATGGACGGCACGCCGGCCAGGTTGTTCACCGCGATCCGCACCGTGCTCACGAACGGGCCCTGCCCGGCGTACTCCCGGAGATAGAACGCGGCCAGCACGCCGAGCGGCGTGACGAGGACGGACATGATCATCACCATCATCACGGTCCCGAAGATGGCCGGGAAGACGCCGCCCTCGGTGTTGGACTCCCGCGGGTCGTCGGAGACGAACTCCCAGACCCTGGCCGCGTAGTGCAGGCTCTTGGCGCCCGGTCCCATGGCGTTGGGAAAGGAGACGTCGACGACCTGGGCCAGCGGCCACACCGTCTCCTTGCCCCCGTCGGCGGCGACCACCAGGCTGGCCGTCTGCCGGGCCCGCAGCTCGGCGATCCTGGCCGCCTCCATCTCGTACCGCGCCCGCAGGGCTTCCGTCTCGCCCCGCAGCGCCTCCACCCGCTCGCCGGCGGTCACGCCCCGCAGCTCCAGGCGGCGCAGCTCGAGCCGGAGCTTCTCCTGGGCGTGGTTGATGGCCCCGATGTCGACCTGCTCGATCCTCCGGATGGCCCGGCGGAGCCTGATGGCCTCGGGCAGGCGCTGCTCGGCCTCGGTCCAGGCGGCGGGGCCCCGGGCGACCAGGACGTCACCGTCCCTCAGCCCCGTGATGGTGCCGATGAGCACGCCCCATTCGGTCCGCTCGATCACCGCCAGCTCGGGCGGGAGCTCGCGGCGCTGGATGTCCGCCTCGTTCACCCACACGAAGTCCGCGCCGTACAGGTCGCGGTTGCCGACCTTCACCTTGATCCGGTACTGTCCGGCCGCGCCGGGCACGCGCTCGCGCTCCATGACCTGTCCGGTCACCGTCCGGCCCCCGGCGAGCGTCAGCCGCACCACGTCGCGGGGCCAGAAGAAGCCGAGGCCGTTGACCAGGATGATCCCGACCAGGCCGGCCACCATGACCAGGGCCAGGGCCAGCGCGCCGCCCGTGAGCCAGACGAAGGGCTCGCCGCTGCGCCAGAACCGCCGGGCTGCCGTCACAGGTACCGGTACTTTCTCCGCAGGCGGAGGCGCACCACCTCGGCCGCGGTGTTGACCGCGAAGGTCAGCCCGAAGAGCAGCAGGGCGGCCAGGAACAGCACCCGGAACAGGGTGCCGCCCTCGGGCGCCTCCGGCAGCTCCACGGCGATGTTGGCCGACAGCGCCCGGAAGCCGCTGAAGATGGACCAGTCCATGACCGGCGTGTTGCCGGTGGCCATGAGCACGATCATGGTCTCGCCCACGGCCCGACCGAAGCCGATCATGATGGCCGAGAAGATGCCCGGGCTGGCGGTCGGGAGCACCACCCGCAGCGCCGTCTGCCAGCGGGTGGCGCCCAGGGCCAGCGAGCCGGCCCGCAGGGGCTGGGGGACGTTGGCCAGCGAGTCCTCGGCGATCGTGAAGATGATCGGGATCACGGCGAAGCCCATGGCGATGCCCACCACCAGCGAGTTGCGCTGGTCGTAGGTCAGGCCGAGGGCCGCGAGCAGCCAGTGCCGGTAGTCGCCGCCCAGGAGCAGGCGCTCCAGCAGCAGCCCGAGGCCGAAGGCCGCCGCGCCCGACAGCAGCACCACCGGGACCAGGAGCACCAGCTCGGCACCGGGCCGGACGGCGCGGCGAACCCGGGCCGGCGCCAGCTGCCACCCCCCCAGCGCGGCCAGGATGGCGACCACCAGCACCGGCGGCAGCAGGAACAGGCCCGGCACCACGCGCTCGATCATGGGCGCCAGCCAGAGCCCGGCCAGGAAGCCGAGCACGACGCTGGGCAGGGCGGCCATGATCTCGACGACGGGCTTGAGGGACGCCTTGATGGCGGGATGCATGAACTCGCTCACGTAGAGCGCCGCCAGCAGCGCCAGCGGCACGGCGAACAGCAGCGCGTAGACCGTGCCCTTCAGGGTGCCGAACACGAGCGGGGTCAGGCTGAGCTTCGACTCGAAGTCGTCGGTGCCGCCGGTCGACTGCCACACGTAGTCGGGCCGGGGATAGCCCTCGTACCACACCGGGCCGAACAGTGCCTCCAGGGTCACCTCCGGATGCGGATTCACGAGGCTCCAGGCCGCCAGCTCTCCCCCGGGGGTGATGGTGAGCACGGCGTCCGCCTTGGGGGCCACGGCCAGGGCGGCCGGCCCGGCCGGCCCCGTCAGCCGCAGGAGGGTCCGGCCCGTGGTGCCGTAGCTCACGTGAATGTCGCCGCGCGCGTCGGCGGTGACGAAGCCCTTGTCGCGGGCCGAAACGGCGACGGCGACGACCGGCCCGCGGTGGGCCGGGAAGGCGTGGATCCGCGTCAGCCGGAGGGAGGCCGCGTCCTCCGGCCGGATCACCTGCCAGGTGCCGACGCCGCCGGCCGCGTCTCCTACCACGAGGGTCCGATCGCCGAGCAGGAGTCCCAGGACGGTGATGGACGCCGGGGCCGCCCGCACCGTCTCGGCCCGCAGGGGTCGGGCCCGGTCGCGCAGGTCGAAGCGGACGAGCTCTCCCCGGGACGTCCCGAGGAACAGGTCATCGCCCCGGCCATCCATGGCCAGCGCGGTGACCTCACCGTCCAGCTCCACCGGCAGCCGCTGGAGCACCGCCTCGCGCCGGACGGGCCCGATCAGCGGCCGGCGCTCCACCACCGTCCCCAGCACCAGCTCGCGCGGCCCCAGCTGCGCCACCGTCAGCGCCCCGCCCTCCGGCAGTGCCCCGGCCAGTCTCAGCACCGGCCGCCGGCCGGCCGGATCGACAACCACCGGGGGGTCGAACTCCGGCCGGGCCGTCACCTTCCTGCCCCCCTCGGCCCATTCCACGCTGAAGGTCATGGCCACGGCCAGGGCGCGGCCGTCGGAGGTGGCCAGGAGGTAACGCGAGCGTCCCAGCGCGGCCGCGGCCGTGAGGCGCGCCCCGCCGAGCCCCGGCACGGCCACCGGGGGAAGCGGCGTCCCCTCCCCGTCCAGCGCCAGGAGGTGGAGACGTCCATCCCCGGCACTGACGAAGGCGATCTGGCGGTACTCGTCCACGCCGAAGGCGGCGCCGGGCAGCGGTTCGACGCCGGCGAAGCGCCGGAGCGGCAGGGCATCGGCCCGCGGGGGGCGGAAGAGCGGGGCCACCTCCCCGGCGAGGACGGCCAGGATGGCCAGGATCGAGCCGATGACGACGAGGCCGCCGGCGACGACCAGGCGCGAGGTCCAGGCGTCCAGCCGGAGGCGGCGGGCCTGCCGGGCACGGGACCAGGCCAGCGGGCGGCCCGACCGGGCCGGCCCGCCCGCCCTCGGCGTCTCGACACCGACCGCCATGCTACTGGATCTTGCCCAGCTCTTCCCGGGCGATCGTGGCCGGGATGGGGAAGTAGCCGTCCTTGACCACCGATTCCTGACCGTCGCGAGAGAGCACGAGCTTGACGAACTCACGGGTGAGCGGGTCGAGCGGCCTGCCCGGCGCTCGGTTGACGTAGACGTAGAGGAAGCGCGCCAGTGGATAGGTCCCCGCGTAGGCGTTGTCCGCGGTGGCCTCGACGCAGCGGCCGCCGGTGCGCTCGGCGAGCGGCACCGCCCTGACCCCCGCGGTGGCGTAGCCGATGCCGCTGTAGCCGATGGCGTAGCGGTCCACGGTCACGCCCTGCACCACGGAGGCCGAGCCCGGCTGCTCCTTGACCTGATCCTTGAAGTCTCCGTTCCTCAGCGCATGCTCCTTGAAGAACCCGTAGGTGCCCGAGGCCGAGTTGCGGCCGTAGAGGCTCAGCGGGCGGCCGGCCCACTCGCCCGTCAGGCCCAGCTGCCCCCAGGTGGCGATGTCCTGCCGGCCGCCCCGGCGGCGCGACTTCGAGAAGATGGCGTCCACCTGCTCCATGCTCAGGCAGGAGACAGGGTTGTCCTTGTTGACGAACACCGCCAGGGCGTCCACCGCCACGCGCAGCTGCGTGGGCTTGTAGCCGTAGCGCTTCTCGAACTGGTCGATCTCGCTGCCCTTCATCGCCCGCGACATCGGGCCCAGCTGGGCGGTACCGGCGATGAGCGCCGGCGGCGCGGTCGAGGAGCCCTTGCCCTCGATCTGGACCTTGGCATTCGGATAGAACTTCTGAAAGCTTTCGCCCCAGTACGTCATGAGATTGTTCAGGGTGTCCGAGCCGACGCTGCTGATGTTGCCGCTCACCCCGCTCACAGCCCGGTACGGCGGCAGGTCGGGGTCCACCTTGACCTGGGCGGCGGCCGGGCCGCCGATCAGCGTGAGCGCCAGGACCGCGGCGACGATCGTGGATCGCTTCATGCGTGTGCTCTCCTCTCCTTGTCGTGGCCCATGATGTCCCGGTCGTGTTTCGGCGGCTTCACCGCCGTGTGACAGCACCGTTAACGAGCCCGGGCGGGGGCCGGGCGCCGGGATGAGCGGTCGCGCGTCAGCGGGCCGGTCGGTCGCACCGGCACCAGTCTCGACGGGCGGTGTTACGGGAGGATGACGCCGGGGTGAACCTTCCGCGACCGACCACGGCCGCGCTCGGCGGCGGCGACGTCCGCCGGTCGCGTGTCCTCAATGACGTGCCGGCGGCCGGGCCGCACGACCGGGGAGGTTGCACGATGGGCGACACGGGCCGTGACGAACGGTCGCGGGCGAGGATCGAGGACCTGCAGGAGCTGCGGGAAGAGATCGAGGCGGCCAGGTTCGAGTGAGAGGCCGCGTCCCCCTGCGTCCGCGCCTTCGGCTCCCCTCGCCGCGCGGCCGCACGACCCGGGACCTCCGCGACTGCTGAGGAACCGCGAGGCCGCAACGGCCGCGGGCGTCCCCGACGTCCGCGTGGGCGCCTGTGTCCTCCGGCCGGCAGGGGGGGCCGCGCAGTCCCG
>JBBIIW010000084.1:0-9034 GCA_037446305.1 Candidatus Rokuibacteriota bacterium | reverse complement strand
GGGGGGTGAGCTTCGGCCTTGGCTCCTACCCTCCGGGCACCCGGTCGTTCTCGGTGACCGCCACCCGCGACGCCGCGCCGCGTGACACCTCCGAGCTCGAATGCGTCACCCTCGGCGAGGAGCCGCCGCCGGGCACCTCGGAGGAAGGGTTCGCGGTGACCAGCTACCTGGTCAGCGAGACCGCCGGCCGCCTCCTCGGGCGGCGCTTCGCGCTGGCGCCGGCCGCACCCGGGCGTCCCCGCCGCCTGCTCGGCGCGGAGCGAGCCGGTCCCTCTCGCGCCCGGTTCGTGGGGCGCGCCACGGAGCTGGCCCTGCTCCAGCAGGCCCTCCAGCGCGCCCGCGAGGGCCGCGGCCAGGTCGTCGGCGTGGTCGGCGAGCCCGGGGTCGGCAAGTCGCGACTCGTCCTGGAGGCGATGCGGAGCGTTCCCGCCGCAGTCCGCCTGCTCACCGCCCAGGGCGTGCCCCACCGCCAGGCGACGCCGTACTATGCGGTCAGCGACCTCCTGCGCCGCTACTTCGCGGTGGAGGAGCGCGACGATCAGGCCGCCATCCGCGAGAGGGTGGTCGCCGGTCTGCGCGCCCTCGACCCGGCCCTGGAAGCCCGGGTGCTGCCTCCGCTGCTGGCCCTCCTCGACGTGCCCGCGGGCGGCGCGTGGAGCCGCGCCGAGCCTCCGCGGCGGCGGCAGTGGATCCTCGACGCCTGCTCGCTGCTCCTGCTCTGCGAGAGCCAGCGACGGCCCGTGGTCCTGGTCTTCGAGGACCTGCAGTGGGCCGACTCCGAGACCCAGGCGGTGCTGGATCGCCTCGTGGACCGGCTGCCCGCGGCCCGCATCGCGCTCGTCGCCGTCCATCGTCCCGAGTACCGGCCTCCGTGGGCAGCCAGGGGCCATCACACCCAGGTCCGCCTGCACGCGCTGCCGCCCGACCATGCGGAGGAGCTGCTGGACGTCCTCGTCGGGCACGACCCCATGCTCGGGCCGCTGAAGCGCCTCCTGATCGACCGCACGGAAGGCAATCCCTTCTTCCTGGAGGAGATGGTCCAGACCCTGGTCGAGACCGGCGCCCTCGCCGGCGAGCCGGGCGCCTACGCGCCGACCGCGGTCCTCCCCGAGGTCCGCGTGCCGCCGACCGTGCAGGCGGTGCTGGCCGCCCGGATGGACCGGCTGCCGCCGGAGGAGAGGGAGCTGCTGCAGCTCGCCTCGGTGATCGGCAGGGACGTGCCGCTGCCCCTGCTGCAGGCCGTGGCGGGGCTGCCGGCCGAGCGCCTGCGCGCCCGGCTCGATCGTCTGCAGGCCGGCGAGTTCATCCACGAGGCCCGCCCGTTCCCCGAGCCCGGGTACACCTTCCGGCACGCGCTGACGCACGAGGTCGCCTACCAGGGGCTCCCGGTGGAGCGCCGCCGCGAGCTGCACGCGCGCATCCTGGACGCCATGGAGGGGCTGCACGCCGGCCGGCTGGACGAGCACGTCGAGGGGCTGGCGCGCCACGCCGAGCAGAGCGGGCAGCCGGAGCGGGCGGTCCGCTACCTCCGGCAGGCCGCGGCCAAGGCGATCGCCCGCTCGGCGAACCACGAGGCGGTGGCGTTCCTCCGCGGCGCCCTGAGCGCCCTGGCCGAGCTGCCCGCGACCGGGGAGCGGCTGAGCGAGGCGCTCGACATCCGGCTCGACCTCGGCCCGGCCCTGATCGTGACCGCCGGCGGCGGGGCGCCCGAGGTCCAGGCGACCTACGCCGGCGCGCGGGCCCTCTGCGACCGGATCGGCGACCGGGCGCGGCGCTTCCAGGCCCTGTGGGGCCTCTGGTACGCGAGCCTGAATCGGGGCGACGCCGGCGAGATGGGCGCGCTCGCGGAGCGGCTCCTGGCCGCGGCCCGCGACGCCGGCGATCCGGTCCTGCTGCTGGAGGCGCACCACTCGCTGTGGGCGACCCGGTTCCAGCTCGGCGAGCTGCCCGAGGCCAGACGGCATTTCGACGAGGGCCTGCGGCTCTACGATCCGCGGCGTCACCGGGCGCTGGCCGCTCGCTATGCGGGACACGACGCGGGGGTCTGCGGCCGGATCCACCTGAGCGTCACGCTGTGGGCGCTCGGGTATCCCGACCAGGCCGCGCGCTGCAGCGAGGACGCGCTGGGCCTGGCCCGGCGCCTGGGGCACCCGCAGAGCATGGTCCTCGCTCACCACTACGCGGCCGCCCTCCGCGTCGAGCGGGGCGAGTTCGGCGCCGCGGCCGAGCGGGCGGAGGTCGCGGCCGAGCTGGCGTCCATCCACGGCCAGATGCCCTTCCTGGACCGGACGTCGGCGCTCCTCGGGGAGCTCCGGCCGGGCGACGACGTGCTCGCCTGGCTGGCTCAGGCCCTGGCGGCGGCCCGGCGGGGCGGCTGGCGGTGGAGGATCCTCTGGTCGCTCGGCCGCCTGGCGGCCCTGGGCGGCCAGGCGAACCACGTCCGCGAGGCGCTGGCCGCGCTGAGCGAGGCGCTGGAGGAGATGCCGTCGCCGAATCTGTACGAGCCGGAGCTGCATCGCCTGCAGGGAGCGCTGCTCGAGCGCCAGGGCACGCTCGAGGCCGCCGAGGCCGCGTACCGCCGGGCCGCCGACGTCGCGCGCGCCCGCGCCCAGAGATCGTACGAGCTCCGGGCGGTGACGGCCCTGGCCCGCCTGCTCGGCCGCCGGGGCCGGCGCGACGAGGCGCGCCGGATGCTGGCCGACCTCCACGGCTGGTTCACCGAGGGCTTCGAGACCGCCGATTTCAGGACGGCCAGGACGGTGCTGGAGGAGCTCTCGCCGGCATCGGCGTGAGTGCGCCCCGAGCCGGGGGACGGCGAACGGTCCGGCCCGGCTGGCACAATACCTGGCATGAGATCGTCCGGCTGGCTCGCCCTGCTCAGCGCCGCCATCGCCATCGGCACCGTCGTGGCCTACGCCCTGCTGCTGCGCGTCCCGGTGATCCGCAACCACCCCGAGGGCTACGTGATCGCCTTCGCGGTGGCCACCGCGGTGGCGGGGGTGGCCGCGACCCGCGCCCGCCGCCGGCGGTGGCCGGCGCGGCTGGCCCTCGGATTCGCCAGCCTGCTGCTCGTCGGCGGCGCCTGGTTCAACTGGGTCGGCGCCAGGGTGCCCCTGACGCCGACGGCGCTGCGGGTGGGCGAGCGCCCGCCGGACTTCACGCTCCCCGACGCGACCGGCCGGCTCGTCTCCCTGGCCGACTACCGGGACCGCAAGCCCGTCATCCTCGTCTTCTACCGAGGCTACTGGTGACCGTTCTGCAACGCCGAGCTCCAAGGGCTTGGAGCCGAGCTGTCGGAGGCCGAGCGGCAGGGCGTCGAGATCGTGGCCATCTCGCCCGATCCCGGCGAGCAGAGCCAGCAGTTCGCCGAGCGGCTGGGACTCGGCTTCCGGTTCCTGGCTGATCGCGACCTGGCCGTGGCCCGCCGCTATGGCCTCGTCCACGAGCGCGGCGGGCCGGACGGGCAGGACGTGCCGCGGCCGGCGACGGTGGTGCTGGATCGGGAGGGCGTCGTGCGCTGTTCTCGGTCACCTCGAACTACCAGGTCCGGCCCGACCCCGAGGACGTCCTGCGCGCCGTCCGCGCCCTCGTAGACTAGGCGCCGTAGGGCACGTCGATCAGGCGGTCGCGGGCCGTCCGCATGTCCTGCTCCAGCAGCTCGCGCAGGGCGCGGGCCACCGGACCTGGCCTGCCGTCGCCGATCGGGCGGCGATCCCACTCGACGACCGGCGCCACCTTGACCGAGCTGCCGATCAGCATCATCTCCCGGGCTCTCCGGGCCTCGGCCACCGGGATGTCGCAGACCTGCACGTCCTCGATCAGGCCCCGGCTTTTCAGGAGGGGGGCCAGCTCGAGCAGGCGCAGCGAGGTGCAGCCGGACAGGATGTGGTCGAACCTGGGGTGCCGGAACACCCCGTCGGCGGTGACGAAGGCCACGTTCATGTTGCTGCTCTCGCCCACGTTGCCCGCCCCGTCGACGAACACGCCGTTGTCCAGCCCCTGCTCCTGGGCCTCCATCTGCATGAGGACATTGGGCAGGTAGTTGGTGCTCTTGGTCACGGCGTACAGCGGCGGCTTGATGGGGTAGGTCGTGGTCATGAGGCGCAGGCCCTGGCTGTACCAGCTCTCGGGGTAGGTGAGGCCGGCGAAGATCATGACGAAGAACCCCGGCTCCGCGCCGGCGGCCGGCGTGAGCCCGAGGCTGCCCGGCCCGGCCGAGGCCCAGTAGCGGATGGAACCATCCCGGCGGCCGCTGGCCGCGGTGGTGCGCACGATGATGTCCCGCATCTCGTCGCGGGCCGGCAGCAGGATCTTCGCGGTCCGCGCGGAGCGGACGAAGCGGTCCAGGTGCGCCTCCAGATCGTAGATCTTCCCCTCCACCAGCGCCGCCGTGTCGAAGATGCCGTGCCCCCGGTGCACCATGTGGTCGTCGAACGGGATGACCATCAGGGCCGGATCGGTGACGATGCCGCCCAGCTGGCTCGAGTAGAACGCCCAGAACTTGACGGGCTGCCGGGCCCGCAGGGCCCGGAGGCTGTCGAGGACGTCGGCGGCCGTCTGGATGCGAAGGTCCGTCGTCGCTGGCATGAGGTCTCCTCCCGGGCGGGCGGTTCACCCCCGCGCCCTGCCCGCGCCACGGCGTCCAACTGTAGCACCGGTCGTCCCGGTCGGGCGGGCGGACCCGCCGCGCCGCGGGTCCCCCCCCGGGGGTCAGAAGGTCAGGACGCGGTCGGCGGCGGCGACGTCCTCGAGCAGGAAGGCGGTGAGCCCGCGGACGCCGTCGATCTGGGGCAGGAGCTGGTCGGGCTCCACGCCGCCGAGGGCCATCGAGGAGCTGCAGGCGTAGAGACGGACATCGCCCGTCTCCTTGATCCGCCGGAACAGCTCGCCCAGGTCGGCCAGGCCCTGGGCGGTCAGGCGGTCACGCAGGACGGTTTCCTGGCCGCGCCAGCCCGCCGAGAAGCACATCTCCCCGGCCCCGGCCCGGGTGATCCCGAGGACCGCCTCGTCGCGGAAGAACACCCGGGCGGCGATCCCGCTGCCGGCCGCGGCCATGAGCAGCGTGGCCACCTGCACCAGCCCGTTGAAGTCCCTCCGGGAGACGATGACGGCCAGACGCCTCATGCCGGGCTCTTGCGCAGGTACGACACGATGACGCCGTGGTCCCCCCAGTCGTGGCCCACGAACTCGTGGCCGGTGCTGCGACACCAGGCCGGGTAGTCGTGCTCGGCGGCGGGGTCGCTCGACAGCACGCGGACCATCTGGCCGGGCGGCAGCGGCCCCAGCGCGCGCATCAGCCGCAGGATGCCCTGCGCGCACAGCAGGCCCCGGTTGTCCACCGTGACCACGCTCTGATCGGGGCCGCCGACGTCCACCATCGGTCTCACCAGTTCCACACGACGTCGAACCGGTCGATGAAGCGCCCGAGCTCGCCCCGGCTCAGCAGCGTGATGCCGGGCACCAGCTCGTCGGCGGTGATGCCGCGCTCCTCGAGGTCCTCGCGGAGCGCGTACACGGGGATCCTGGCCTCCTGGACCGAGCGGATATCCGTCTCGATCAGGAACCCCGGCTGCACGGGCGCGCCGGCGATCCTGATCCCGGTGCCTTCCTGGCCGCGCACGCCGTAGTTCACGGCGTCCTCGGACAGCAGGAGGGTCATCCGGGCGCCGGCCACCGGCGCGAAGGCCGAGGCGAACAGCCCGATGTCGCTGTCCTCCAGGTTGCCGTACTCGGTATGCCGGAGGACGGAGAGGATGTTCTTGCTCATCGCGCCCCTCCTCAGTGCGCCCCGATCAGCAGGGTGTGGTGGGCCGCTTCCGTCCACTTGTAGATGTCAGCGAGCGAGCCGTGCACGACGCCGTCCAGGTGGTAGCCCTGTGGAACGCCCCGTTCCACGCAGCAGAGCCCTCAGACGTACCAGTTCAGGTGCGGCTCGCCCTGTCCCTTGGCCAGCAGCCGCTCGACGAACTCGGCCGTGGTCGAGTGCGCCTTGCCGGCGTCGGTGTGGTGAAAGTCCTTGTCCTTCCAGATGGGGTCGTCATGCTGCTTCTGGGCCTTGGCCGTGAGCAGCACGGCGTCCTCGTAGGCGAGCACGTTGACGTCGTAGCCCCGGTCCAGGGCGGCATCGACCAGGCGGAACACGCTCACCGGGCTCTCGCTCCCGTAGGGACCGGCCGTCACGGTGAGGTGCAGGGTCTTGCGCGCTGCCATCGTCTGCCTCCTTTCCTCAGTGCCAGATGGCCTTGTCGGCCCGCTCCATGAGCAGGTCGACCAGCTCCGGCATGTCCGTGACCCGCACCCCGGGGGCCACGCGGTCGCCGACGATACCTCGCTGGCGGGCCGAGACCTCGTCCGCCAGCACCTGCAGGCGGCTTTCCCGGGCCTCCTGGATCAGCCGCTCGCCGGCCGGAAAGCGACGGCGGGCCGTGAGCACGCCGTCCTGCAGCAGGTAGATCGTCACGTCGTGCTGCAGGTCGCGCAGCTGCCTGCCCAGGTCGAAGGCGTAGCTGCCGCCGTCGAGCGCGCTCTTCGTCTCGATCAGCACGTACAGGCTCATGGCATTCACCCCTTTCTCGGTAGAGAATGCCAGATGCTACCCAGCCCAGGGCTGCAGGGTCAAGACGGTGCAATCGGGCGGCCTGCCGGCCCGGGGGTTGTGGTCAACTCCGGCCATGGCCCTCCCTCGCGACCTCCAGCGCGCCTGGATACGGGGGACGATCCTGGCGGTGGCCGCCATGGCCGTGGGGGCGTTCCTGGCCGCGGGGTTCGTGGCTGCCCGCTACGAGGCCCGGCTCGGGCAGATGGCGAGGGAGCTGAGCACCCTGCGCCGCCAGTGCGCGCAGGAGACCGCCGGGTTGCGGGAGCGCGCGGCGTCCTGTGAGGAGCGCCTCCGCGGCGCCGCCGGCGAGCGGCGTGGAGGACCGCGATGACGGTCATGGCATCGGTGCCAACGCGCGCTGCGGGCCTCCGGACTCCAGCACAGACGGGAGGTATACTCGGAGGCCATGGGACTTCCGACCGTGATCCAGGCGCTGTGGGACGAGCTGCAGGCGGTGCGGGCCGAGGTCTTGCGCGAGGTGGAGGGGCTCTCCCAGCCGCAGGCCGACTGGCGGCCGGCGGAGCAGGAGTGGTCGGTGGGCGAGGTGATCGACCACCTCACCATCGCCGAGGTCGCGACCGGCAAGCTGACCACGAAGCTCACCCGCGAGGCGGAGAGTGCCGGCCGGCTCCGGCCGTTCCCGGCCGATCTGGCGGCCGTCCGCCCCCTGCCGCCCTGGCCGCCGGGCCCGATGCAGGCGCCGGAGATCGTGCGGCCGCAGGCGGGCAAGCCGATCGCCGAGCTGCTGGCGACGATGAAGGCCACCCGCGAGCGCAGCCGGCAGTCCATCGAGCGGCTCGGCTCCGTGGACCCCCGCCCCCTGGTCTTCCGGCACTTCCGGCTGGGCGAGCTGGACCTGGCCCAGTGGTGGCTGCTGACCGCGGATCACGACCGCATCCACCTCGAACAGATCCGCCAGATCAAGGCCAGCCCGGGGTTTCCGGCGGCATGAAGGTCATCCTGCGCAACCCGCGACGCGAGGTGGAGGTGCGGGGCGGGCGGCGGGTCAAGGACGTGCTGCGCGAGCTGGACATCGTGGCCGAGAGCGTCCTGGTCATCCGCGGCGACGAGCTGGTGACAGCCGATCAGGTGCTGGGCGACGACGACACCATCGAGCTGCGCCCGGTGATGTCGGGGGGCGCGGCATGAAGTGCCGCCGCTGCGGGGGCGCGGCGGTCCTGGAGCTCCGCCGGCACAACGCCGCCTTCTGCGCCCCCGACTACCTCGACTTCTTCCGCAACCAGGTCCGGGAGGCGATCCGCCGCCACCGGATGTTCACGCGCGAGGAGCCGGTCCTGGTCGCCGTGTCGGGCGGCAAGGACTCGCTCGCCCTGTGGGACGTCCTCATCGGCGAGGGGTACCGCACGACGGGCCTGTACCTGGACCTCGGCATCTTCGACTACTCCGAGCAGTCCCGGCTCCGGTGCGAGCGGTTCGCCGCCGAGCGGCAGGCGCCCCTGCTCGTCACGCGCGTGGCCGAGGAGGTCGGGGCGCCGGTGCCCGTGATCAAGGACATCACCCGGCGGCCGCCGTGCTCCGGCTGCGGGCTGTCCAAGCGATACCTGATGAACCGGGTCGCGCTGGAGCGCGGCTTTCCCGTGGTGGCGACCGGCCACAACCTGGACGATGAGGCGGCGACCCTCTTCGGCTCCGTCATGCACTGGCAGACGGAGGCGCTGGCCCGGCAGGCGCCGGCCCTGCCCTCCACCCACCCGAAGCTGGTGCGCCGGGTCAAGCCGCTGTACCGGCTGAGCGAGCGGGAGACGGCTGCCTACGCGTTCCTCCGGGGGATCGACTACATCGTCGAGGAGTGCCCCTTCGCCCGGGGCGCCACCTCCATCGCCCACAAGGAGGTGCTGAACCGCCTCGAGGAGCAGTCGCCGGGCGCCAAGCACAACTTCCTGTTCGGCTTCCTCGACAAGGCCCGGGCGGCGTTCGAGCGCGCGGAGGCCGTGCCGCTCGGCGAGTGCACGCGCTGCGGGCAGGTCACCACCGGCGCCGTGTGCGCCTTCTGCAAGCTCGCCGACCAGATCAAGCGCGCCACCTAGCGCGGCCCTGCCGCCCCTGTCGCGCCGCACCCGCGCCTGCCTCGACCTGGCCCTGGCCATGGCCATCGTCGGCAGCTCGGTGGTGGTGGGCAAGGTGCTGGTCGAGCGCCTGCCGGTGTTCGTGATCGGCGGCCTGCGGTTCGCCCTGGCCTCGGTGATCCTCGTGCCCCTGGCCCTGGGCGCCGGCGGCCTGCCGGCGGTGCGCGGCCGCGACCTGGGCCTCCTCGCGCTGCAGTCCGCCAGCGGGATCTTCGCCTTCAACGCGCTGCTGCTGGCCGGGCTGGCGCTGACCAGCGCGGCCGAGGGCGGGATCGTCACCAGCACCACGCCCGCGGTGGCGGCGGTGCTGGCCACGCTCGCCCTCGGCGAGGCGTGGACGCGCCGGCGC
>JBBIIW010000083.1:0-9140 GCA_037446305.1 Candidatus Rokuibacteriota bacterium | reverse complement strand
CGTCGGCGCGCATACCCCGCGTACCCGGGCGAGCGGTCCACGGCGACCACCAGCGCCGGCGCGCAGTCTTCCAGGATGCGCCCCGTCAGCGCCCCGGTGCCGCAGCCCGAATCGAGCCACCGCTGGCCGGCGGGCCGGCCGAGCCAGGCCAGGAACTGGCGGGCCACCAGACGGCTCCAGCGTCCGACGTACGGCTCGTAGGCGTCGCCGGAGGCCCACACGTCGGCGGCGGGTCCCGTCATGGCTCGATGATGTCGGCCAGGAAGTCGGTGAGCAGGCGGATGAAGTCGCCCGGCCGCTCCACCACCGCGGCGTGGCGGGCGCCGGGCAGCACCTCCAGCCGGGCGCCCGGAATGCGGCCGGCGATGTCGCGGGCCATGGCCGGAGTCGTCCCCCTCTTCCGATCTCCGACCACGACCAGGGTCGGGCACCGGATGGCGCCCAGCCGCGGGCGCAGGTCCACGAAGCCGATGGCGCGGATGGCCGCGGCGTAGGCCGCCGGCGAGGTGCGCCGCAGCATCGCCCGGACGCGCTCCACCCGGGCCGGGTCGTACCCGGGCGTGAACCAGATGGCCATCGTGCGCTCGATCAGGTCCTCGGTCATGCCGCCGGTCTCGGCCACCCGGATGCGCTCCTCCCACATGGGCCGCAGCGCCTCGCCGTAGCAGGCGGTGGTGTCGCACAGGACCAGGCTGGCGACGGCCTCGGGGTGCCGCAGTGCCAGGACCATGCCGATCAGGCCGCCCATGGACATGCCGACGAAGTGCGTGCGGGGAAGGCCGAGCGTCCCCAGCAGCGCGTGCGCGTCGTCGGCCATCTGCTCCAGGGTGTAGGGGCCGGCGGGGACCTCCGAGCCGCCGTGGCCCCGGACGTCGTAGCGCAGGACGCGGAACCGGGACGTCAGGGCCGGCACGTGCTCGTCCCACAGCGCCAGCGTCGCTCCCAGCGCGTGGCTCAGCGTGACGACCGGCGCTCCGGCCGGCCCCTCCAGCCGGTAGTGGGTCTTCATGTCCTCCTCGAGCGCCGGCCCTGCCGGCGCCGTCCCGGGGGGCGGACCCCGGTCGTTCACCGGAAGCGCGGCATCACTTCCCGCGCGAACAGCTCCATGGAGCGGCGGATCTTGGCCTGCTCGAGCCCGCCGAAGTTCATCCAGCATAGCACGTGACCCACCCCCAGGGCGCGCATCGCCTCGACGTGGCGGGCGACCGTGTCGGGGGAGCCGAAGGCCAGCGTCTCGCGCACCAGGCCCTCCCAGGTCACGCCGGCCAGGCGCTCGGCCATGGCCCGGAAGCCGGGCTGCAGGCTGGGGTGCGCGTCCTCGATGCGCTCGGGCAGGACGAACTTCCGGAACGACTCCTGGTACCACAGCTCGGCCGCCCGGGCCTCCTCCAGCGCGCGGACGTCGGTGTCGGCCACGTAGATCTGCCGCGACACGCCCCAGTCCTTCAGCAGGGCCGCGATCTCGGCCTCCCCGCGGCCCGCCTTGCGGAGCGCCTCGACGTAGATGTCCCGGTTCTGCTCCAGCTGGCTCACCGGACCGAACAGGACGGAGTTGAGCATGGGCCAGCCGCGCAGCGCGGTGTTCTCGATGCCGTCCCTGGTCACGCACACCTGGTAGAGCGGGGGATGGGGGCGCTGGACCGGCTTGGGGATGACGCCCACCTCCGGGATGGTGAAGAAGCGGCCGCTGAAGCTGAACCGCTCCTGCGTCCAGGCCCGGACCATGATCTCCACGGCCTCGTCGAAGCGCTCGCGGCTCTGCTCCTGCGGCACGCGGTAGCCCCGGAACTCGGCCGGCCGGTTGCCGCGGCCCACCCCCACGTCCAGGCGGCCCTCCGAGATGATGTCCACCAGCGCCATCTGCTCGGCCAGCCGGATGGGGTCGTGGAACGGCAGGATGGCGGCGGCCAGGCCGATGCGGACCCGGCGGGTGCGCGAGGCGGCCGCCGCGGCCAGCGTGGCCGGGTCGACGCTGAGGCCGTAGTCGATGAAGTGGTGCTCCGTCAGCCAGACCTCGTCGAAGCCCAGCTCCTCCGTCCACTCCATCTGCCGGAGCTCGCGCCGGATGATGTCGGCGTGGTCGTGCCCCGGGGGGGCCTGGAAGAAGAAGAACGTGCCGAAGCGCACCTCGGCCCTCCTGTCACAAGCCCAGGTACCTGGACTTGACGTCGTGGTTGTCCCACAGCGCGGCCGGCGCCGACGAGTGCACGACCTGCCCGCGCGAGAGCACGTGCAGCCAGTCGGCCACGCCGAGCGCCAGGGGCAGGTTCTGCTCCACCAGCAGGATGGACAGCCCGCGGGCCTTCAGCTCGGCGATGATCCGGCCGACCTCCCGCACCAGCAGCGGCGCCAGCCCCTCGGTCGGCTCGTCCATCAGCAGCAGGTCGGGATTCGTCATCAGGGCGCGCGCGATGGCCAGCATCTGCTGCTCGCCGCCCGACAGCTTGCCGGCCCGGCTCTCGGCCCGCTCCCGCAGGCGCGGGAAGAGGTCCAGCACGCGATCGAGGTTCCAGGCGCCGTCCCGGCGCCGGGCGGCCACGGTCAGGTTCTCGCGCACGGTCAGGGAGGCGAAGACCCGCCGGCCCTGGGGGACCAGGCCCAGCCCCAGGTCCACGGCCCGGTTGGACGACCAGCGCGTGATGTCGGTGCCCTTGAACAGCACCTGGCCCCGGCGCGGCGGCGTGAAGCCGACGATGGAGCGGATGAGCGTGGTCTTGCCCATGCCGTTGCGACCCAGGATCGCCACCACCTGGCCGCGCGGCACGGTCAGCGACACGCCCTGCAGCACGTAGCTGTCCCCGTAGTAGGTGTGCAGGTCGCGGACCTCGAGCATCAGCCGGCCCTCGCTGCGCCCCCCAGGTAGATCTCCTGCACCAGGGGGTCGGCGCGCACCTCGGCGGCGCGGCCGTCGGCCACCACCCGGCCGTAGTGCAGGACCGTGACCCGGTCGGTCAGCTCGAAGGCCACCGCCATGTCGTGCTCGATGACCAGCATGGTGATCCCGGCGTCCAGGCGCTTGAGCAACGCGGTCATCATCTGCGACTCGGCCGGCGACAGCCCCGCCGTGGGCTCGTCCAGGAGCAGCAGGCGCGGGCGGCCGGCCAGGGCCAGGGCGATCTCCAGCTGCCGTTGCTCGCCGTGCGAGAGGTTCCGCACCGCGGTGTGGGCCCGGTCGCCCAGGCCCACCGCCGCCAGGGCCGCCGCCGCCCGCTCGAACAGGGCGCCGTAGCGGCTGGCCGGCCGGTGGAGGTGGAACTTCGTGGGCGACAGGGCCTGGACGGCCAGCAGGCAGTTGTCCAGCGCCGTGAGGCGCGGGAACAGGTTGGTGATCTGGTAGGTGCGGCCGAGCCCCAGGGCGGCCCGCCGGTGGGGCGCCAGGCCCGTGACGTCGCGGCCGAAGAGCGTGATGCGGCCGGAGGTCACCGGCTGCTCGCCGCTGATGAGGCTGAACAGCGTCGTCTTGCCGGCCCCGTTGGGCCCGATGATGGCCCGCCGCTCGCCGGGCTGGATCTCCAGCGAGACGGCGTCGACCGCGCGGAGCCCGCCGAACGCCTTGGAGACGCCGGTCAGGCTCAGCGCGGCCACCCGCTCGTCGCTCATGCCGCTAGCAGTACCGGCAGGGCGGGAAGTTCCGGTCGTACACCGGCTGCTTCAGGAACTCCTCGGGCTTGTACTTCCAGAACTGGGACACGGCGGGATAGGTGTGCACGACGGTGTTCCACAGCTCTCCGTCCTTCTTCTCCACCTTGCGGATGTAGATGTTCTGGACGGGGTTGCCGTACTCGTCGAGCTTGATGGGCCCGCGGGGGGCGTCGGTGATCTCCACCTTCCGCAGCGCGGCCAGGAACTTCTCCCGGTCTTCCACATCGCCGTTGATGGCCCGGGCGGCCTGGTCGATCCACTTGCCGGTGGTGTAGCAGGTCTCCGAGTAGTAGGAGGGCACCTTGCCGTAGCGGCGGCGGTACTCGGCCACGAACCGCTTGTTGATCGGGGTGTCGATGGCGGCGCTGTAGATGAGCGGGCTCATGCCGCCGATGGCCTCGTCCCCCAGCGAGGGCAGCACGAACTCGTCGAACGTGGTGCCGCCGCCCAGCAGGGGCAGCCGGGCCTTCAGCCCCGCGTTCTCGTACTGCTTGGGGAAGCGCAGGGAGGAGGCCGCCACCATCAGGGCGAAGACGGCGTCGGCGTCGCGCCGGATCTGGCTCAGGTAGGGGGCGAAGTCGGTGGTCCCCAGCGGCGGCCACAGCTTCTGGATGATCTGGCCGCCGTTCTCCTCGAAGGTCTTCTGGAAGCCGCCGACGACCTCCCAGCCGAACGCGTAGTCGATGCCGATGGTGACGATCTTCTTGTAGCCGAGCGTCCTGGCGGCGTACTCCCCGAACGGGTGCGAAGGCTGGCTCGAGGTCCAGCCGTTGCGCACCACCCACCGGGCCGGCTTGCGCTGCGTGAGGTCGTCGCCGGCCATGACCGGGTACAGCATGGGCACCCGGTACTCGTCCACCTTGGGGGCCAGGGCGTAGCCGACGTGGGCGAACAGCCCGCCGGCCAGCACCTGCACCCCATCGCTCTCCACCAGCTTGCGCAGCTTGGTCAGGGCCGTGTTGGGCTGGCCCTGGGTGTCCTCCACGATCAGCTCCACCTTCCGGCCGGCGATGGTGTGGTTGTTCTCCTCCAGCCACATGCTGAGGCCGTTGACCATGTCCTTGCCGACCTGGGCGGCGCCGCCGGTGACGGGCGCCAGGAAGCCGATCTTGATCGGGCCCTTCTGGGCGGGCGCCGGGAAGGGGGTGGCCAGCCCGAAGGCCACGAGGATGGCGAGGAGCGCGAGGGTCAGCCGCTTGCCCATGCTCTGTCTCCTTTCGTCCAGTGCCGGACCGCTCCCAGGATGCCCTCGGGAGCGTAGACGATGGTGCCGATGTACACGGCACCCAGGATGAGGATCCACCGGTGGGTGTAGACGGAGACGAAGTTCTCCAGCAGCACGATGACGAGCGCGCCCAGCGCGGGCCCGGCCAGGGTGCCCCGGCCGCCCAGGGCCACCATGAGGAGGATCTCCACGGAGGTGGCCAGCTCCAGGTCGGCCGGGCTCACGAACCCGTTGTAGTAGGCCCAGAAGACGCCGGCGAAGCCGCCCACGGCGCCGGCGATCACGAAGCCGATGTACTTGTGCAGCCACACGTGGTAGCCGAGGGTGCGCATGCGCGACTCGCTCTCGCGGATGCCGACCAGCGTCTTGCCGAACGGCGAGCGGACGACGACGGCCAGGACGGCGAAGGCGAGCACGAAGGCCGCCAGGCTCAGGTAGAAGAAGCCCAGGGAGGAGGCCACCGACCAGGGCAGGCCCGGGTCGGGCCGCGGCACGCCCGAGATGCCGTTGTCCCCCTGGGTCAGCGTCACCCAGCGATGGGCCAGCCCCCAGACGACCATGCCGAGGGCGAGCGTGATCATGAGAAAGTAGACCCCCACCGCCCGCAGCGCCACCAGCCCGAAGAGCGCGGCGGCGGCGGCGGCCAGCAGCACGCCGGCGCCCAGCACGGTCCAGAAGCCGGCCCCGTACCGCGTGGTCAGGATGCCGACCGCGTAGGCGCCCAGCCCCAGGTAGGCGGCGTGGCCCAGCGAGGCCAGCCCCAGGTAGCCGAGGATGACGTCGAGGCTCATGGCCAGGATGGCCAGGATGAGGGCCTGGGTGAGCAGGGCCAGGGAGAAGGACGAGAGGAACGGCGCGCCGGCGGCCAGCGCGAGGACCACGAGCCCGAGCAGGAGCGGCGTGCTCGCTCGTGGCCGGCGGGGCATCAGGCCCGCCCGAACAGCCCCGTGGGCCGGACGGCCAGGATGGCCGCCATGGGGGCGAAGAGGGTGAAGTAGGACAGCTCCGGGAACAGGGCCTTGCCGAAGTTGTCCAGCAGCCCGACCAGCAGGCTGCCCACCAGGGCGCCCTTGAGGCTGCCCATGCCGCCCACGATCACGACGACGAAGGCGTAGGGCAGGATCTCGAAATCGGCGCCCGGGTAGACGCCCACGAAGCCGCCCGCCACCACGCCGGCCACCGAGGCCAGCACGGCGCCCAGGGCGAACACCGCCATCGAGATGCCACGGACGTTGATGCCGACGCCGCGCGCCATCTCGGGGTCGTCCACCGTGGCCCGGATCATGGCGCCGACGCGCGTGCGCTCCAGCACCAGCCACAGGACGGTGGCCACGGCGGCCGCCACGGCGATGATGAAGATCCGGTACACGGGGAAGAACAGGGTCCCCAGCCGCAGGCTGCCGTCCAGCACGTCGGGGATCGGGATGGTCTGGGGATCGCCGCCCCAGATCACCAGGGCCAGGTCCTGGAAGATCAGCGCGAACCCCATGGTGGTCAGCACCTGGCCCAGCTCCTGGCCGGCCAGCCGCTGCAGGAAGGCGTTCCACTCGCCGAGGCCGATCATGGCGATGGCGGCGGCGGCCCCCAGCAGACCCAGCGCGTACTGTCCGCTGCTGCCGATCACCGTGAGGGCCACGTAGCCGCCCAGCAGGTAGTAGGAGCCGTGGGTCATGTTGACGATGCGCATCATCCCGAAGATCAGCGACAGGCCGCCGGCCAGCAGGAACAGGAGGGCCCCGTAGGACAGCCCGTTGAACGTCTGGAGGACCCAGAACTCCGCCGTCACCGTCAGCGGCCGCCGCTAGCCGAGCCCCAGCAGGCGGGCGGCGTTGCCGCGGAGGATGCGGGCCTGGTCGGCCCGGGAGAGCCGGAGCCGCCTGGTGACGATCTCGCGCGGCCGCTCGTAGCCCATGTCGAAGCAGAAGTCGCTGCCCAGCATCACGCGGTCGGCGCCGACGGTGCGGATCAGCCAGGCCAGCGCCTCGGGCGAGTGGCTGATGGTGTCGTAGGTGAACCGCCGCAGGTAGGCGGTGAAGGGCCGGCGGGCGCGGTCGCGGGCCTCGGGCCGCACGCGCTGACCGTGCTGCAGGCGGCCGGCCACGGCGGGCAGGGCGCCGCCGGCGTGGGGCAGGCAGACCTGCAGGCGCGGGAAGCGGTCCATCACTCCGCCCAGCACCAGGTGGGCGGCGGCGACCGCGGTGTCGAACGGGTTGCCGAGCAGGTTGTGCAGGTAGAAGGCCTTCAGGCGGTCGGCCCCCAGCACCGTGACCGGGTGCAGGAACACCGGCAGCTCGTACTCGGCGCAGCGCTCGAACACCGGCGTGAAGGCCGGATCCGAGAGGGGGCGGCCGTTGACGTTGGTGCCCAGGTAGACGGCCCGGATGCCGGGCAGCCGGGCGGCGCGCTCCAGCTCCTTCACGGCCGCGGCCGGCTCCGGCAGCGGCAGCGTCGCGCAGCCGACGAAGCGGGCGGGGTACGCGGTGTGAGCCTCGGCCAGGGCGTCGTTGAAGGCCTGGGCCAGGCGGCGCCCCAGATCGGGCCCGGCGAAGTAGGTCATGGGCTGGGTCAGCGACAGGGCCTGCACCTCGACGCCCTGCCGGTTCATCGCCGCCAGCCGCAGGTCGAGGTCCCAGAAGGCGGGCCCGAGCGGACCCGTGCGGCCGCCCTCGGTCACGATCACGAGGCCCCGGGGATCGCTGCGGTCCAGGCGGGCGCCGACCGCGGCCCCCTCCGCCTCCACCAGCTTCAGGAACCGCTCGGGGTAGAAGTGGGCGTGGATGTCGATGGCGGCCGGTAGCGCCATGGGGCGGGATTGTACTATACGGCCCGGGTCCCAGTACCCGGCCGGTCCGGGAACCTCGCAAGGAGGTCGCCGTGCGACTGCCTCACGAACGCTTCGACTACGTGCCGCTGCCACGCCGCCGCCCCTGGAAGCTGCCGCGCGGGGCTCGCCTCGCGGTGTGGACCATCGTCAACATCGAGGAGTGGAACATCGAGAAGGCCATGCCCCGGCAGTACCTGAGCACCCCGCAGGGCGTGGCCGTCGTGCCCGACGTGCCCAACTGGGCCTGGCACGAGTACGGCATGCGCGTGGGGTTCTGGCGCCTGCTGGATGCCCTGCGCAGGCGCCGGGTCCCGGTGACGACCTCGATCAACGCCCACGTGTGCGAGTCGTACCCGCCCGTGGCGCAGGCCATGCTCGAGGCCGGCTGGGAGTTCATGGGCCACGGCGTGGTGCAGGGGGCGATGCACCTGCTGCCCGACCAGCGGGCGGCCATCCGGGAGTCCATCCAGCGCATCCAGAAGTTCACCGGCAAGAAGCCGAAGGGCTGGCTGGGCCCGGGCCTGACCGAGACCTGGGAGACCCTGGACCTGCTGCGCGAGGAAGGGATCGAGTACGTCGCGGACTGGGTCAACGACGACCAGCCCTACGAGATCCGCACCACGGCGGGCCCGCTGGTCTCGGTGCCGTACTCGATCGAGCTCAACGACATCCCGATGATGGTGATCCAGCACCACGCCGCCGCCGAGTGGCTGCAGCGCTGCCGGGACCAGTTCGACCGCCTGTACGCCGAGGGGGCGCGCAACCCGCGGGTCATGGCCATCGCCTGCCACCCCTACATCTCGGGCGTGCCGCACCGGATCAAGTACTTCGAGGCGGTGTACGACTACATGAAGCGCCACCGGGGCGTCTGGCTCGCCACCGGCGAGGAGATCTACGAGTGGTACCGCTCGCACCCCTGGTGAGCGCCCGCGCCGTGGACGCCCGGCGAGCCGGGCGCTAGACTGGCGCCGGCATGCTGACTCGACGGCTGGCGGCTCGCCTGCACGTCCTGGCCCTGCTGGCGCTGCTCGCCGCCGGCGCCGTCCAGGCGTTCGAGGCGCAGCGGTCCATCCTGTGGCGCGCCTCGGTCCTGTCCTGGGACGATCCGGCGACCCAGGTCCAGGACGAGCTCGCCTCGCAGGGGGCCGCCTCGACCGACCTCGCGCGCCACGCCCGCGAGGTACGGCTCGACCGACGTATCCACCGACTCGACCGCGAACCGGCCAGTCGCCGCGGCGAGCAGGTCATACCGGCCATCGGGATACCGCCCGGCTTCGCGGATCTCGGCGAACGCGCTCCGGTCTACCGGGCCAGGAAGTACGTGCAAAGCGCCGTCAACAACGTCGCCACCGGCCATCCGGCCGCGCGCACTATGCTCGCCGTTCTGTGTGTTCGCAGTTCTGCGCATTGTTCCTCCAAAGATCTGACTTTCTCCAACGCTTGCTCCCG
>JBBIIW010000082.1:0-9270 GCA_037446305.1 Candidatus Rokuibacteriota bacterium | reverse complement strand
CGCGGCGCCCGCCCCGGCCCCGGTCGCCGAGATTGCGGGGACGACGCTCGTCACGATCGAGGCGCCGATGGTGGGGACCTTCTACCGTGCCTCATCGCCCACGGCCGAGCCGTACGTCCGCGAGGGGGACGTGGTCAAGCAAGGCCAGGTGCTCTGCATCATCGAGGCGATGAAGCTCATGAACGAGATCGAGTCCAAGGTGGCTGGCCGCGTGGCCAAGATCCTCGTCGAGAACGGGCAGCCCGTCGAGTACGGCCAGCCGCTGTTCCTGATCGATCCCGCCGGCTGACGGCGCATGAGGCGGCCGCCGCGCCTGCTTCCGCTCCTCGTTCCGGTGGCCGCGCTCGCGGTCGGCTTCGCGCTCGGGCGGGGCGGGCGCGGTCCCGACCCCGCCTCGCTCGCCGAGGCCTGGCGTCCGGCCGGCGCCGCCGCGCCGGTCGCCGCCGCCCTGCGCCAGGAAGCGCTGGAGCTCTACGCGAGTGGGCAGTACGCGCGGGCCTGCGAGCGCTTCAGCGCGGCCGGGAGCGAGGTCGCCGCCACTCCCGGCTGGCGCCAGGACGTGGGGCGCTGCTTCGACAGCTGGGGCCGGGCCGCGCTGCGCGCCGGCCGCTCCGGGGAGGCGATGCTCCTGTTCCGCCAGGGGCTGGCGGCGCTCCCCGACGACCCCGGCCTCCTGACGGGCCTGGGGCTGGCAGCCATCCACGACGGCCGCCGGGCCGAAGCGCTCCCGGCCCTGGAGCAGGCGGTGGCTCTCGAGGACGATCCGGACGTCCGTCTGCTGCTCGTCCGCCTCTACGACAGCCAGGACGAGGCTGACCGCGCCCTCGTCCACCTGCGGGCCCTCCTGGCCCGCCAGCCGGAGCACGAGACGGCCCGCGGCCTGCTCCGGAAGCTGGAGCGGGAGCGGCGCGCCGAGGCCGCCTTCGCGCGCCGGGCGACCGACCACTTCGTGGTCAGGCACGAGGCGTCCGCGGACGAAGCCGCGGTCGGAGAGGTCGTGGAGGCCCTGGAGGCCGCCTGGGGGCGGATGGCCGAGGCCCTGGGCTACCGGCCGTCGGAACGCCTGGCCGTGATCCTCTACGCGAGCGCTCGCTTCCGCGACGTGACGGGCGTGCACGACTGGGTGACCGGGCTCTACGACGGCAAGATCCGGCTGCCCCTCGGTCCGGGGCTCCCGCGCGGCGAGGCGCTGGAGCGCGTGGTGCTGCACGAGTACGCCCATGCGGCCATCCACGAGGTGTCCCGCGGACGCGCGCCACGCTGGCTGCAGGAAGGACTGGCCCAGTACCTGGAGGGCGCCCGGGCCGACGGGCTGCTGCCCCTGCCGGGCACGCTGACCCTGACCGGGCTCGAGGCGCTGGTGGGCGACACCGACCCGCTGCGCGCCCGGGCCGGCTACGACATCAGCCTCTGGGCCACCGAGGACCTGCTGGCGCGAGGCGGGCTCCCGGCCATGCGGGCTCTGCTCGGCCGGCTGGCGGCCGGCGAGCGGCTGCCGGCTGCCCTCATCCGGGTCTACGGGCTGCGGCTGAGCGAGCTCGAGGCCCAGTGGCGCCACCTGCTCGGTGGTTGAGACGGCGGAAGCCGGCGTGTTCCACAAGATCCTGATCGCGAACCGGGGCGAGATCGCGCTGCGGATCATCCGCACCTGCCGGGAGATGGGCATTCGCACGGTGGTCGTCCACTCCACGGCCGACACCCGGTCCCTGCCGGTGCGCCTGGCCGACGAATCGATCTGCATCGGGCCCCAGGAGGCCCGGGGCAGCTACCTGAACATCCCGGCCATCATCTCGGCCGCCGCGGTGACGGACGCCGAGGCCATCCACCCCGGGTACGGGTTCCTGGCCGAGAACCCGGCCTTCGCGGACATCTGTCGGGCCTGCGGCATCACGTTCGTCGGGCCCTCGGCGGAAGCCATCCGGCTGATGGGCGACAAGGCGCAAGCCCGCGACATCGCCAGGCAGGCCGGGGTGCCGGTGGTGCCGGGCAGCGAGGGCCCGCTGGCCAACGTGACCGAGGCGGTGGAGGTCGCCGACCGGATCGGCTACCCGGTGATCTTCAAGGCGGCCGCGGGCGGCGGCGGCCGCGGTATGCGGATCGTCCGCGACCGCGACCAGGCCGCCCAGGCGTTCGCCGCCTGCGAGTCGGAGGCCGCGGCCGCCTTCGGCACCTCCGACGTCTACTGCGAGAAGTACATCGAGGAGGCCCGTCACGTGGAGGTGCAGGTCCTGGGCGACCAGCACGGCACCCGGGTCCACCTGGGCGAGCGCGATTGCTCGGTGCAGCGGCGGCACCAGAAGCTGATCGAGGAGTCGCCGGGCCCGAACCTCAAGCCGGAGACCCGCAGCGGCCTGCACCGGGCGGCGCTGCGGGCGGCGGCGGCCGTCAACTACGTGAATGCGGGGACCGTGGAGTTCCTGGTCGATCCCGACGGCAACTACTACTTCATCGAGATGAACACCCGGATCCAGGTCGAGCACCCGGTCACCGAGATGGTGACCGGCCTGGACATCGTCCGCGAGCAGATCCGGATCGCGGCCGGCGAGCCGCTCGGCTACCGGCAGGAGGCGATCCGGTTCGAGGGCCACGCCATCGAGTGCCGGGTCAACGCCGAGGATCCCCAGACCTTCGCCCCCAGCGCGGGGCGGGTGACGGCCTGGATCCCGCCCGGGGGCTTCAAGGTCCGGGTGGACAGCCACCTCATGGCCCCGTACGACGTCCCCCCCTTCTACGACTCCCTGCTGGCCAAGGTCGTCGTGTGGGGCCGTGATCGGGCCGAGGCCGTCGACCGCATGCGGCGGGCGCTGCTGGAGACGACCGTGGAGGGGGTCAAGACGTCCATCCCCTTCCTCCTGAAGGTGCTGGACGACCCGGCGTTCGTCGAGGGCCGCTTCACCAGCGCCGACGGCCGGCGCCTCCTGCGCGGCTGATGGATCCCCGGCTCTACGTCATCCTCGACCGGCAGGTCGCCGGTGACCGGTCGCTGCCCGAGCTCCTCCAGGCGGTCCTGCGAGGCGGCTGCCGGCTCGTGCAGCTGCGGGAGAAGGCGTGGCCCTCCGGGCGCCTGCTGCCCCTGGCCAGGCAGCTGGGGGAGCAGTGCCGGGCCGCCGGCGCCACCTTCGTGATCAACGACCGCGTGGACCTGGCGGTGGCGATGGGCGCCGACGGCGTGCATCTCGGTCAGGACGATCTCCCCCCTGCCCTGGCCCGGCGCCTGATGCCGGCCGGCATGCTCCTGGGGGTCAGCACCCACAGCGTGGACCAGGCGAGAGCCGCCCAGGCCGCCGGTGCCGACTACGTGGCCGTCGGCTCGATGTTCCCGACCGGGACCAAGCCCGATTTCCAGCTGGTCGGACCGGACCTCATCCGGAAACTGCGGCCGGAGATCCGCGTTCCCCTCATCGGGATCGGTGGCATCACGCCGGAAAACGTGGTGGAGGTGATCCGCGCGGGCGCCGACGGCGTCGCCGTCATTTCCGCGGTGTGCGCGGCGCCCGACCCCGAGCGCGCAACTCGGCGATTTCTCGACCAGATCGAGGCCGCCCGCGGCTTGACCCCGGGGGGCCGGCCGCTATAATGGCGGCGCGCACCTTCGATCCGACCCCACGCAGGAGGGGGACACCGATGAGGAGTACTCACATCCGCGCAGTCCTCAGTGTGCTCGCGGTCCTCGCCCTCACCCTCGTCCCGGCAGGCGCCCCGGTGGACGCCCAGGGCAAGGGGACGATCAAGATCGCCACCCAGAGCCCGCTGTCGGGCGGGCAGGCGGCGCTGGGCGAGGGCATCAAGCTGGGCGCGCAGCTGGCCATCGAGAAGCACAAGGGGAACCTCGAGAAGATGGGGTTCAAGGTCGAGCTGGTGCCCTACGACGACCAGGCGAAGCCGGACGTCGGCGTCGCCAACGCCCGGAACATCATCGCCGACAGCGACATCCTCGGCGTCATCGGGCACCTGAACTCCGGCGTCGCGATCCCCTCGTCCGAGGTCTACAAGGAAGTCAACCTGACGATGATCTCGCCCGCCAACACCAACCCCACCGTCACCGACCGCGGGTACAAGAACATCTTCCGGGTGTGCGGGCGGGACGACGTGCAGGGCGTGGTCGGTGCCGAGTTCGCCCACGGCACCCTGAAGGCGAAGTCGGTCTACATCATCCACGACAAGACGACCTACGGCCAGGGCGTGGCCGAGTTCTTCCGGGACGACGCGCAGAAGAAGGGCATCAAGGTCCTCGGCTTCGAGGGCACGGAGGAGAAGTCGAACTTCGACCCCATCATCACCCCCATCCGGGCCCGCAACCCCGACCTCATCTACTTCGGCGGCATCTACGAGCAGGCGGCGCCGTTCTTCAAGCAGGCGCGCGAGCGCGGCATCAAGGCCAAGTTCATGGGGCCGGACGGCATGGACTCGTCCGACCTGACCAAGATCGCCGGCAAGGCGGTCGTCGGCATGTACTACACGTCGGTGGCCGGCCCGGTGACGGTGTATCCGCAGGCCAAGCAGTTCGCCGAGGAGTACAAGCAGAAGTTCGGCAAGAACCCCGAGCCCTTCTCGGCCCAGGCCTACGACGCCACCGTCATCCTCCTGAAGGCGCTGGAGGCGGCGGCCAAGGGCGGCAAGAAGCCGACCCGCGATGCGGTCACCGCGGCCGTGCGGGACGTGAAGTACAAGGGCATCACGGGTACGGTGGAGTTCGACGAGAAGGGCGATCCGCGCAAGGCGCTCTACTTCGTGCTCCAGGTCGCCAGCGACGACCCGCAGAAGTGGGGCGAGAACAAGGAAGTCAAGCGGCTGGAGATCGCGGCGCCCTCGGCCAAGAAGTAGGACCGCCGGAACGAGCACTGACGCCGGGCGGGCGGGTCCGCCTCCGCGACCCCGAGACCCCGAGAAGGGGGTCGCGAAGGCCGGCCCGCCCGCTTGGCATTGACACGAGGCGATGGACTTCGAGCTCCTCCTGGCCATCTTCCCCATCGTCCTGCTGGACGGGCTGATCCTGGGCTTCATGTACGCGCTCATCGCCCTCGGCTACACGATGGTCTACGGCGTGCTCGAGTTCATCAACTTCGCGCACTCCGAGATCTTCATCGTGGGGGCCTTCGTCGGGGTCGAGATCCTGCTCGGACTCCGCAACCAGGGCCTGCTGGACGCCATCCCGTGGCCATTGCTGCTGCTGCTGATCCTGGCGGCCGGCATGCTGGTGAGCGCCTGCCTGGCGGTGGCGGTGGAGCGGGTCGCCTACCGCCCGCTGCGAGGCGCGCCCCGCCTGATCCCCCTCATCTCCGCCATCGGCGTCTCCTTCTTCCTGCAGGACCTGATCCGGCTGATCGAGAGCGTGTGGCGGAACGCCTTCAACCTCGTCTACCCCACCGTGGACGCCCTCAACCAGCGCTTCGAGATCACCGCCACCCTCGACGTCTCGGTGAAGGCACTGGTGGTCATCGTGGCCGCCCTGGGGATGCTGTGGGTGCTGCAGGTCCTGGTGAACCGGACCAAGGTCGGCACCGCCATCCGGGCGGTGGCCGAGGATCAGGCGGCGGCCAGCCTCATGGGGATCAACGTCAACCGGATCATCTCGCTCACCTTCTTCATCGGGGGCGCGATGGGCGGCGCGGCCGGCGTGCTCTTCGGCGTCCAGTACGGCCTGATCAACCCCTACACGGGCTTCATCCCGGGGCTCAAGGCCTTCACCGCCGCCGTCCTGGGCGGCATCGGCAACATTCCCGGGGCCATGGTCGGCGGGCTCGTCCTGGGCCTCCTGGAGGCCTTCGCCGCCTCCTACATGTCCCTGCTGACCGGCGGCGCCTTCGGCGCCGAGTACAAGGACATCTTCGCCTTCTCGGTGCTGATCCTGATCCTGATCTTCCGGCCCAAGGGGCTCCTGGGCGAGGTCGTCCGCGAGCGAGCATGATCCTGCAGGCCGCGGCCGCCGTCGTCCTGCTCGCCGTCTCCGGCCTGGCCGTGGCCACCTTCCCCCGCTCCATCCTGGCCTTCCTCCTGTTCCAGGCCGCCATCCTGGTCGCCTACCTGGCCCGCATCCCCGGCTGGCTCAAGGGGACGCTGCTGGGCATTGCCCTGCTGGCGATGATGCCGATCATCGGGGCCTACAACGGCTACTACCTGGAGGTGGCGACGCAGGTCGGCATCTTCGTGGCCCTGGCCCTGGGCCTCAACATCGTGGTGGGCCTGGCCGGCCTCCTGGACCTCGGCTACGTGGCCTTCTTCGCCGTGGGCGCCTACGCCTGGGCCATCTTCGGCTCTCCCCACGCCAACGAGATCTTCGGCGGCGGCTTTCCCCTGCCCGGCTCGGCCTTCTACCTCTTCCTGGTGGTGGGGCTGCTGGTGGGTGCCGTGACCGGCGTGCTGCTGGGCCTGCCGGTGCTGCGCCTGCGCGGCGACTACCTGGCCATCGTCACCCTGGGCTTCGGCGAGGTCATCCGGGTGCTGGCGAACAACCTGGACAAGCCCCTCAACATCACCAACGGGCCCAAGGGCATCACCCCCATCGCCCGCCCGCCGGCGCCCTTCGGGCTGCCGCACTACGAGTACTTCTACTTCCTGGTCCTGGCCATCGTGCTGGTGGTGATCCTCGTCAACCGCCGGCTCGAGGACTCGCACATCGGCCGGGCCTGGGAAGCCATCAGGGAGGACGAGGTGGCGGCGCAGGCCATGGGGGTGCCCCTGGTGCGGATGAAGCTCCTGGCCTTCGCCTGCGGCGCCTCGTTCGCCGGCGTCATGGGCGTCGTCTTCTCCTCCAAGCAGATCTTCATCAACCCCGAGTCCTTCACGTTCCTCGAGAGCATCGGCGTCCTGGCCATGGTCATCCTGGGCGGCATGGGCTCGATCCCCGGGGCCGTGCTGGGCGCCACCGTGGTGACCATCCTCAATCTGCAGGTGCTCAAGGGGCTGTCGCTCTGGCTCAACGAGCTGAAGAACGCCGGCGTGACCGTCTTCGGCTACAGCCTGGCCAACCTGCCCACGCAGCTGGAGCCGGCCAAGTACGAGCGGATGATCTTCGGGGTGATCCTCGTGCTCATGATGATCTTCCGGCCCCAGGGCATCCTGCCCGTGCGGCGGCGCCAGCGGGAGCTGGCCGAGCCCCGGCCGGCGGCGCCGGCCGCCGCCCGGATCGAGGAGCCCGCCTCGTGACGCCGCTCTTCGAGGCCCGGGGCGTGACCAAGCGCTTCGGGGGGCTGACGGCGGTCAACCAGGTGGACTTCACGGTCAGCGAGGGGATCGCCTCCATCATCGGTCCCAACGGGGCCGGCAAGACGACGCTGTTCAACGTCTTCACGGGCCTCTACCCGCCCGACGCCGGCACGGTGACCTTCCGGGGGCGCTCGCTGGTCGGGCTGCGCCCGGACCAGATCACCGCGCTCGGGATCTGCCGCACCTTCCAGAACATCCGGCTGTTCCGGAACATGACGGCGATCGAGAACGTGCTGGTCGGCATGCACGCGCGGCTGCCCCTGAGGCTGGCCGATGCCCTGACCCGGGGGCCGCGATTCCGCCAGGTGGAGCGAGCCGCCTGGGCGCGGGCCGGGCAGCTGCTGCAGCGGGTCGGGCTCCGGGACGTCGCCAACGACGTGGCCCGGAACCTGCCCTACGGCGACCAGCGCCGGCTGGAGATCGCGCGGGCCCTGGCCTCCGAGCCGACGCTGCTGCTGCTCGACGAGCCGACGGCGGGCATGACGGCCACCGAGGCCGCGGCGCTCATGGCGCTGCTCCGGAGCCTGGTGAGCGACCTGGGGCTGGCCATCCTGCTGATCGAGCACAACATGCGGGTGGTGATGGGCGTCTCCGATCGGGTGACGGTGCTCGATCACGGCGAGAAGATCGCCGAAGGCCGGCCCCAGGACGTGCAGGCGAATCCCCGGGTGATCGAGGCATACCTGGGCCGGGCCTCCTGGGACCGCGCGCGGAGGGCCGTTGCTCTCGATTGAGGATCTTCACGTCAGCTACGGTGAGATCCCGGCCCTGCGGGGAGTGACGTTGCAGGTCCAGGCGGGCGAGATCGTGGCCCTGCTCGGCAACAACGGCGCCGGCAAGACGACGACCCTCCGGACCATCTCGGGGCTGCTCCGGCCGCATCGCGGCCGCTTCAGCCTGGAGGGCCGCTCGCTGGTCGGGGTGCCGCCCCACGAGGTCGTGCTGCGCGGGATCGCGCACGTGCCCGAGGGCCGCCGGATCTTCAACCGGCTCACGGTGCGCGAGAACCTCATGATGGGGGCCTACCTGAGGACCGACGGCGACATCGAGGCTGACCTCGACCGGGTGTTCTCGCTCTTCCCGCGCCTCCAGGAGCGGATCACCCAGGTGGCGGGCACGCTGTCGGGGGGCGAGCAGCAGATGCTGGCCATCGGACGGGCCCTCATGGCCCGCCCCCGCCTCCTGCTACTGGACGAGCCGAGCATGGGCCTGGCGCCGGTGCTGGTGGAGCAGATCCTGGAGACCATCCGGGACATCAACCGGCAGGGCACCACCATCCTGCTCGTGGAGCAGAACGCGGCCATGGCCCTCGGCATCGCGCATCGAGGGTACGTGCTGGAGACGGGGAGCATCGTGCTCAGCGGCAGCGCCGCCGAGCTGGCCGAGAACGCCGAGGTCCGCCGGGCGTATCTCGGGGAATGAGCGCGACACCGGCATGCGAGAGCGCGGGCTGAGCTGGGAGGAGCACGCGGTCGGGGCCCGGTACCGGACGCTGGCCCGGACGGTGTCCGAGACCGACATCGTGACCTTCGTCAACCTGTGCGGCTTCACGGAGCCGCTGTTCATGGACATGGAGTACGTCCAGCGGGAGTCGGTGTTCGGCCGCCGGGCGGCCCCCGGCGCCCTGACCTTCGCGCTGGCCGAGGGCCTCATCATGCAGACCGGCCTCATCCACGGCACCGGGATGGCCTGGCTCGGCGCCGAGATCCGGGTCGTGGCGCCGGTCCTGGAGCGGGACACGATCCGCGTCGAGGTCGAGGTCGTGGACAAGCGCGAGACCAGGAAGCCCGATCGCGGCATCGTCACCTACCGGCACGCGGTCCTGAACCAGCGCGGCGAGCTGGTCCTGGAGGCGCGCGTGCAGCGGATGATCCGGCGTGCTCCGGCCGCCCCGGCGGCCGACCAGCCCCGCTGACGTGCGGGTCCTCTCGCGGACCGACCTCGAGCAGCTGCTGCCGCCCCCGGCCCTGATCGACGCCCTGGAGCAGGCGTTCCTCGCCGCGGCGGCCGGGCGCGCCGAGGCCCCGCCCCGGACCGCCCTGCCCGTCGACCGCGACGCGGTGC
>JBBIIW010000081.1:0-9353 GCA_037446305.1 Candidatus Rokuibacteriota bacterium | reverse complement strand
CTCGTGACCGGAGGCGGCCGGGGCATCGGCCGCGCGATCGCGCTGGCGCTCGGCCGGCGTGGCTGCGCCGTGGCCGTCGCCGGGCGGAGCCGTCCGGCCCTGGAGGAGGTCGCCCGCGCCGTGGAGGCCCTGGGCGCGCGCGCCCGGCCCGTGGTCCTCGACGTCGAGGATCCGGCGGCCATCGAGCAGGCGGTCACGGAGGTGCAGGGCGCGCTGGGCGCCCCCGACGTCCTGGTGAACAACGCCGGGATCGCCGAGTCGGCCCCCTTCCTCAAGACCGACCTCGCGCTCTGGGAGCGCCACCTGCGCGTCAACGCCACCGCCCCGTTCCTGCTCAGCCGCGCTGTCCTGCCCCGCATGCTGGAGCGCCGCTGGGGCCGCATCATCAACGTGGCGTCGCTGGCGGGCCTGTACGGGGCCCCCTACATCACGGCCTACGCCGTCTCCAAGCACGCCCTGGTCGGGCTCACCCGGGTGCTGGCCTGCGAGACGGCCGGCCGGGGCGTGACGGTGAACGCGATCTGTCCCGGCTACGTGGCCACCGACATGGTGTGGAACGGCGCCCGCACCATCGCCGCCCGCACCGGACGCAGCTTCGACGACGCGGTGGCCAGCCTGGCCCGCCTGAACGCCGGCGGCCGGCTCCTCGAGCCCGACGAGGTGGCCGCCGCGGCCGTCCGCCTGCTGGAGGACGGCACCGCCAACGGGGAGGTCATCGTGCTCGACGGAACCCGCCCATGAGCCGCTTCATCAGCGCCCTCAACCCGCCCGGACTCATGCCGCCCGTGGGCTTCTCCCACGCCTTCGAGGCGCGGGGCGGCCGGCTGCTCGTCATCGCCGGCCAGGTGGCCAAGGACGCCCAGGGCCGCCTGGTCGGCGGCGCCGACCTGGTGGCGCAGTTCCGGCAGGTGTGCGAGAACCTCCGCACGGTGGTGCAGGCGGCCGGCGGCAGCCTCGCCGACGTGGTCAAGCTCACCATCTACGTGCTGGACGTGCCTGCCTACAAGGCGCAGCTGCGTCCCCTCGGCGCCGTCTACCGGGAGTACTTCGGCAAGCACTACCCGGCCATGACCCTGGTGGGCGCCCGGGATCTCTTCGACGCCGCCGACGGATGCCTGATCGAGATCGAGGGCCTGGCCGTCCTGCCGTGATGCCCGGGCTGACCGAGTCGCTGCCGCCCCCCGAGCGGATGCCGGACCGGGTGTACGCCCTGCCCGAGCTGCGCTATCCGCTGCGGGTGAACGTGGGCGAGGCGCTGCTCGACGCCAACGCCGAGGGCGACCGGGGCGGCCGGCCCGCCGTCCACGCCGGCGAGCGCGTCCTGACCTACGCCGAGCTGGCCCGGCAGGTCAACCGCCTGTGTCACGGCCTGCGCTCGGCGGGGCTGGAGCCCGGCGACCGCGTCCTGCTCCGCCTGCCCAACGTGCCCGAGTTCATCGTGGCCTGGCTGGCCTGCCAGAAGGCGGGGCTGGTCACGGTGGCCACGATGCCGATGCTGCGGGCGCGGGAGCTGGCCTACATCGCCGAGGACGCGGGCACCACCACCGCCATCGTGTGGGCCGACCTGCGCGAGGAGCTGGACCGGGCCCGCGCGCAGGCGCCGGTGCTGGCGCGGCTCATCGTGGCCGGCAAGGCCGGCGGGGGCGACCCCACGCTGGCCTCGCTGATGATCGGCCGGCCGGAGACGTTCACCGCCGTCGCCACCGGCCGGGACGACGTGGCGATGATCGCCTACACGTCCGGCTCCACCGGCGTCCCGAAGGGCTGCGTCCACTTCCACCGCGACATCCTGGCCTCGGCCGACGCCTACGCCCGGCACGTGCTGGCGCCCCAGCCCGAGGATCGGTTCGGCGGTCACCCCACCCTGGCCTTCACCTTCGGCACCGGCGGCCTGCTGGTCTTCCCCTTCCGCTTCGGCGCCGCCACCGTGCTCTCGGGGCCGTTCACGCCGGAGACCATGCTGGAGACGTTCGCCCGCCACCGCGTGACCATCGCCTTCTGCGCGCCGACCTCCTACCGGCTGATGCTGGGCGTGCCGGAGCTGACCAAGCGCTACGACCTGGGCAGCCTGCGCCTGGGCGTCTCCGCCGCCGAGCCGCTGCCGGCGGCCACGTGGGAGCAGTGGCTCGAGGCCACGGGCGTGGAGCTGCTCGACGGCATCGGCTCCACCGAGATGTTCCACATCTTCCTCTCCTCGCAGCCGGGACGGGTCCGGCCGGGCGCCACCGGCGTGCCGGTGCCGGGCTACGACTGCCGGGTGGTGGACGACCGCGGCCGCGAGCTGCCGCCGGGACAGGCGGGCCTCATCGCCATCAAGGGGCCGACCGGCTGCAAGTACTGGCGCAAGCCGGACCGGCAGGCCGAGTACGTCCGGTGGCAGGGCTGGAACGTCACCGGCGACGTGTACGTCATGGACGCCGACGGCTACTTCACCTACCAGTGCCGCTCGGACGACATGATCGTCTCCGGCGGCTACAAGATTCCCGGCCCCGAGGTGGAGCGCGTGCTGGACGAGCACCCGGCCGTGGCCGAGTCCGCGGTGGTGGCCGCGCCCGACCGCACGCGCGGCTTCATCGTGAAGGCCTTCGTGGTGCTGCGGCCCGGCCAGGAGCCGTCGCCGGCGCTGGTGGCCGAGCTGCAGGAGCACGTCAAGCGCGAGCTGGCCCCCTACAAGTATCCCCGCGCGGTGGAGTTCGTCGAGCGCCTGCCCCGGACCGAGACCGGCAAGATCCAGCGCTACAAGCTGCGGCAGGCGGACGTCGTCCCCTACGATCCCCGCGCCCCGGAGTGAAGGCGTGAGGCCGCCGGCCGCCGCCCGCGATGCGCGCGTTCGCCTCCGGCACCCGCTCCCGCCCACCCGGTGGCCGACGGCCGAGGAGGCGGCGCGCTCGCGCTGGTTCTCCCCCGCCCCCATCGGCGCCCGCTGCGTCGCCGAGCAGCGCACGTGGGTCCCGGCCATGGTGCCCTGGCGGGCCACCGAGGACGGGTTCGTCACCCCCGAGGTGCTCGACTGGTACGGGCGCTTCGCGGAAGGCCGGCCGGGCGTCCTCGTCGTCGAGGCCACCGGCATCCGCGACATCCCGAGCGGGCCGCTCCTGCGCATCGGCGACGACCGGTTCCTGCCCGGTCTCCGGCGGCTGGTCGAGACCGTGCGCGAGCGCAGCGGCGGCCACACCCGGCTGTTCATCCAGGTCCTCGACTTCCTGCGGGTCAACCGGCGGCCGGAGCCGGCGCGGTTCTTCGGCCGGTACCTGGCGCTGGACGAGGGGCACCGCCGGCGGCTGGCCGCGGCGCTCGGCCAGCCCCGCTGGCTGACCGCCCCCGAGGCCGAGGTGCGAACGCGGCTGGCCGGGGCGGACCGGGCCGTGGTCGAGGCCGTGCTGACCCCGCGAGAGCTGGAGTCGCTCGATTACGGCTACCGCGAGCGGGTCTGGGACCTGCACCTGCCCTGGATCCGCGACCTGCCCCGCGTGCTGCCCGGCCTGTTCGCGGAGGCGGCGGAGCGGGCCCGCCGGGCCGGCTTCGATGGCGTCGAGCTGCACTACGCGCACGCCTACACCATGGCTTCCTTCCTGTCGCGGCTGAACGACCGCGACGACGGCTACGGCGGCTCGCCCGAGGGCCGGGTCCGGCTCCCGCTCGAGGTCCTGGCGGCCGTCCGCGCCCGCGTGGGCGCGGACTACGTCGTGGGCATCCGCTACCTGGGCGACGAGGTGGTGGCCGGCGGCAGCCGCGTGGAGGACGCCGTCTACTACGGCCTGCGGTTCGCCGCCGCCGGCGCCGACTACCTGTCCATCTCCAAGGGCGGACGCTTCGAGGACGCGCGCCAGCCCCGGATCGGCGAGGCCGTCTACCCGTACACGGGCGAGTCCGGGTACGAGTGCATGCCCACCGTGCTCTCCGACGAGCGGGGCCCGTTCGGCCGCAACGTGCCGCTGGCGGCCGCCGTCCGGCGCGCGCTCCGGGCGGCGGGCCACGCCACCCCGGTCGTCACCAGCGGCGGCATCTTCTCGTTCGAGCAGGCGGAGGCCATCCTAGCCGCCGGCGAGGCCGACTTCGTGGCCGCCGCGCGCCAGACGCTGGCCGATCCCGACTGGTTCCGGAAGGTCCGGCTCGGGCTCGGGCACCTGGTCCGGCGCTGCCAGTTCACGAACTACTGCGAGGGCCTGGATCAGCGGCACAAGCAGGTCACCTGCAAGCTGTGGGACCGGCTGGACCTCGACCAGCCCGGCGTGCCGCTGGCCAGCGACGGGCGCCGCCGCCTCCTGCCGCCCTCCTGGGAGCCGCCGGCCGACTACTTGGAGGGGCGCGGCGTGTAGGTCTTCACCGACACGTACTGGTCCGGCCACGGCAGCGGGTAGCCCTGCTCCCAGGCCGCGTGCCGGGTCCAGTACGGGTCCCACAGGTGCCCGCGGGCCAGCGCGCAGAGGTCGGCCCGCCCGGCGGCCAGGATGGAGTTGACATCGGCGTAGGAGGCGATGGCGCCGACGGCCATGGTGGGCACGCCCGCCTCGTGGCGGATGCGGTCGCTGAACGGCACCTGGTAGAGCCGGCCGTACGCCGGCTGGGCGTCGGGCACCGTCTGGCCGGTGGAGACGGTGATCAGGTCGCAGCCGTGCGCCTTCAGCAGCCGCGCCACCTCCACCGCCTCCTCGCCCGTGAGGCCCCCGGGCGCCCAGTCCGTGGCCGAGATCTTCACCGAGATCGGCTTGCCGGCGGGCCAGACCGCCCGCACGGCGTCGAAGACCTCCAGCGGGTAGCGCATCCGGTGGCCCAGCGGCCCGCCGTACTCGTCGCGCCGCACGTTGGTCAGCGGCGAGATGAACGAGGCCAGCAAGTAGCCGTGGGCCATGTGCAGCTCCAGCATGTCGAACCCGGCCGCCTCGGCCATGCGGGCGGCCCGCACGAAGTCCTCCCGGACGCGGTCCATGTCGGCCCGGTCCATGGCCCGCGGCACCTGGCTGTGCGGCAGGTAGGGCAGGGCCGAGGCCGAGATGAGCGGCCAGTTGCCCTCGGGCAGCGGCTCGTCGATCCCCTCCCACAGCCGGCGGGTGGAGCCCTTGCGGCCGGCGTGGGCGAGCTGGAGCGCGATGCGGGCCTGGCTGTGGCGGTGGACGAAGTCCACGATCCGCTTCCAGGCCGCCACGTGCTCCGGCCGGTACATGCCGGTGCAGCCCGGCGTGATGCGCCCCTCCCGGCTCACGTCCGTCATCTCGGCGATGACGAGGCCGGCGCCGCCGACGGCCCGGCTGCCCAGGTTGACCAGGTGCCAGTCGCCGGGCGTGCCGTCCTCGGCCGAGTACTGGCACATCGGGGAGACCACGAGGCGGTTGCCGAGCACCAGGTCGCGCAGGCGGAAGGGGGTGAACATGGGGGGCGGGGTCGGCTGGACGCTCACCGCCACGCCGCTCTGGTCGGCGGCCCGGGCGGCGAACCACCGGTCGACCGTCTCCACGAACTTCGCGTCCCGCACGCGCAGGTTCTCGTGGGTCACCCGCAGGCTGCGGGTCAGCAGGCTGAAGGCGAACTGCAGCGGCTCCAGGCGGCCGTGGTAGCGCTCGGTCTGCTCGAACCACTCCAGGCTGACCTGGGCGGCCCGCTGGATGGACTCCACCTGCGGCCGGCGCTCCTCCTCGTAGGCGGCCAGGGCGGAGGCCACGTCCCGGTGGCGCCCCAGGGCGCCGGCCAGGGCGATGGCGTCCTCCATGGCCAGCCGGGTGCCGGAGCCGATCGAGAAGTGCGCGGTGTGGGCGGCGTCGCCCACCAGCACCACGTTGCGCCAGTGCCAGCGCGCGTTGCGGACGGTGGGGAAGCTGCGCCAGAGCGACCGGTTCTTGAGGATCCGGTGTCCCTCCAGCTCCCGGGCGAACAGCCGCTCGGCGAAGGCCACGGTGTCGTCCTCGCTGGCCCCCTCCAGCCCGGCCCGCCGCCAGGTCTCGGCCGTCGTCTCCAGGATGAACGTGGAGTGCCGGGCGTCGTAGCGGTAGGCGTGCACGCGCCACAGCCCGTGCTCGCTTTCCTTGAAGATGAACGTGAAGGCCCGGAAGGGAAACGTGGTCCCCAGCCAGACGAACCGGTTCGGGCGCCAGTCGATCCGGGGCTCGAAGTGCTCGGCCCAGCGGGCGCGGACCGTGCTGTTGACGCCGTCGGCGGCCAGGACCAGGTCGGCGTCCAGATAGGCCTCCGGCTCGGCGACCTCGGTCTGGAACCGCAGCTCCACGCCAAGCTGCCGGCAGCGGCGGTGGAGGATGTCGAGCAGGCGCTGGCGGGCCAGGCCCGCGAAGCCGTGCCCGGTGGAGGTCAGGACCTGCCCCTGGTAGTGGATGTCGATGTCGTCCCAGTGGGCGAAGGCCCGGGTGATGGCCTCGTAGGTGGCGGGGTCCACGCCGGCGAAGGTCGTGAGCGTGGCGTCGGAGAAGACGACCCCGAACCCGAAGGTGTCGTCGGGGCGATTGCGCTCCAGGACCAGGACCTGGTGGTCCGGGTCGGCCTTCTTCATCAGGATGGCGAAGTACAGGCCGGCCGGGCCGCCGCCGATGCAGACGATCCTCACGCGCCGATTGTATGCCACCTGTACAATCCAGGGGCATGGCGGAGTTCCTGCCGTTCGTCCGCCGCTGGTTCGAGGCGACCTTCCCGGAGCCCACCCGCCCGCAGCGCGAGGGCTGGGCGGCCATCGCCGCCGGCCGCGACACGCTCATCGTGGCCCCCACCGGCTCCGGCAAGACCCTGGCCGCCTTCCTGTGGACGCTCGATCATCTGCACCGGCTGGCGCTCGAGCGGCGGCTCGAGGACCGGGTCTACGTGGTCTACGTCTCGCCGCTGCGCGCGCTCAACAACGACATCGAGAAGAACCTGCGGGAGCCGCTGGCAGGCCTGCGCGCGGCGGCCGCGGCCGAGGGCCTGTCGCTGCCCGAGGTCCGGGTGGCGGTGCGGACCAGCGACACCCTGGCGGCGGCCCGGCAGGCCATGACCCGCCGCCCGCCCCACGTGCTCATCACCACGCCGGAGTCCCTCTACATCCTGCTCACCGCCGAGCGCTTCCGCCCGGCCCTGGCCGGCGTGCGGTTCGTGATCGTGGACGAGATCCACGCCCTGATGGGGAGCAAGCGCGGCGCCCACCTGGCGCTCTCGCTCGAGCGCCTGCAGGCGCTGGCGGCCGAGCGGGAGCCGGCCAGGCGCCCCCAGCGCATCGGCTGCTCGGCCACCGTGAGCCCGCTCGACGAGGCCCTGGCCTTCCTGACCGGCGCCACCGCCCGGGACCCCGTCGTCGTGGACGCCGGCTTCGCCCGGCCGCTCGACATCCAGGTGGTGGCCCCGGCGGACGACTTCCTCACCACGCCGAGCGACACGATCTGGGAGGCGGCGCTCCAGCAGGTGGCCGAGCTGGTGGCCGCGCACCGGACGACGCTGGTCTTCGCCCAGAGCCGCCGGGCCGCCGAGCGGCTGGCCCGGGACCTCAACGACCGGCTGGGCGAGGGGCAGGTGGCCGCCCACCACGGCTCGCTCTCGCGCCGGGCCCGCCTGGAGGCCGAGAACCGGCTCAAGCAGGGCGCGCTGAAGGCGCTGGTGGCCACGTCGTCCCTGGAGCTCGGCATCGACGTGGGCGCCATCGACCTGGTGGTGCAGCTGCAGTCGCCCCGCACGGTGGCCGCGGCCCTGCAGCGGGTCGGCCGCTCGGGCCACCTGCTCTCGCGCGTGTCCAAGGGCCGCATCGTGGTCACCAAGGGCGACGAGCTGTGCGAGGCGGCCGCCGTCGTGCGGGCCATCCGGGAGCGCACGCTCGACCGCCTCGTCATGCCGGAGGCGCCGCTGGACGTGCTGGCCCAGCAGGTGGTCGCCGCCGTGGCCTGCGAGTCGCTCCCGCTCGACACGCTCTACGAGCGGTTCCGCCGGGCGGCGCCCTACCGCGGGCTGACCCGCGACGCCTTCGTCGCCGTGGTCCGCATGCTGGCCGAGCCCCTGCCGGCCGAGGTGCGCGGGGCAGCCCCTCGCATCCTCTGGGACCGCGTCAACGACCGGCTGCACGCGCGGCGGGGCAGCCGCTTCCTGGCCCTCACCTCCGGCGGCACCATTCCCGACGCCGGCCTCTACGACGTCTACGTGGCCGACACCGATCTCAAGGTCGGCACGCTGGACGAGGAGTTCGTGACCGAGAGCCTGCCCGGCGATGTCTTCCTGCTGGGCTCCAACGCCTGGCGGATCGCCAGGGTCCAGGCCGACCGGGTCCTGGTCGAGGACGCCCGCGGCATGTCGCCGACGATCCCCTTCTGGCGAGGCGAGCATCCCTCCCGGTCGTGGGAGCTGGGCCTGGCGGTCGGGCGCCTCCGGCGGGAGGCGGCCGAGCGGCTGGACCGGCCGGACTTCACCGACTGGGCGGCGCGCGAGTACGGGCTCGACGCCCGGGGCGCCGCCGCCCTGCGGGCGTGGCTCCTGAAGGCCGGCGAGGTCCTCGACGGTGTCCCCGACGACCAGGGCATCGTCGTGGAGTCCTTCTCGGACGAGCTGGGCGGCCGCCACGCGCTCATCCACTCCGTCTTCGGCATGCGGGTCAACGGGGCCTGGGGGCTGGCGCTCAAGGAGAAGGTCCGCCAGCGCTACGGCCTCATCGCCGAGGCCAGCCACGTGGACGACGGCATCCTGCTCTCCTTCGCCCCCGGCCAGGCGCCGCCGGCGCCCGAGCGGCTGCCGGCGCTGGTGGCGCCGGAGGAGGTCGACGGGCTGCTGGGGCGCGCGCTCATCGGCTCGCCCCTCTTCACGACGCGCTTCCGTCACGCCGCGGTCCGGGCGCTCTTCATCCCCCGCACCTCGCGCGGGCAGCGCACGCCGGCGTCCCTGCAGCGCCTCAAGGCCGACGCCCTGATGGAGGCCGTCGGCGGGCAGCCCGACTTCCCGCTGGTGGCCGAGACGCTGCGCGAGTGCTTCCAGGACGCCCTGGACGTGCCGCGCCTGGGACGGCTGCTGGCGCGCCTGCAGGACGGCGAGATGTGGGTGCGGGCCGTGGATACCCCGCTGCCCTCGCCCTTCGCCTACCCGCTCCTGCTGGCCTGGGACTGGGCGTACCTCGACGCGGGCCACGCCGAGGAGCGGCGCAGCGACGCCGTCCCGATGCGCAAGGCGTGGAGCGTCACCCCGGGACCCCTGCGGCCGGAGGTGGTGGAGGCGGTCGAGGCCGAGCTGCAGCGACTGACGCCGGAGCGCCGGGCGCGCGACCCGAACGAGCTGGCCGGCATCCTGGACGAGCTGGGCGACCTCGCCGACGATGAGATCGCCGGGCGCGTCGCCGCCGACCCGGCCGGGCTGGTGGCGTCGCTGGTCGCCGAGCGCCGGCTGGTCGCGCTCGCGTTCCCCGG
>JBBIIW010000080.1:0-9493 GCA_037446305.1 Candidatus Rokuibacteriota bacterium | reverse complement strand
CGCGACGACGTCCTGCCCCTGCTCCCGGCGCCGCTGCCCGCGGTCCGGCGCGTGCGGCCGGGCGCGATCCCCGACCTGACGGGCCCGCCCACCGTGCGGGTGGTGCTGGGACCCCAGGCCGACCGCTTCACCGAGGAGGGGATCGCGGCGCTTCTCGGCGGCGAGTACGAGATGCTGCCGCAGTCCGATCGCATGGGCGCCCGCCTGGCCGGGCCCCGCATCGGCCACCGGCGCGGGCACGATATCATCTCGGACGGCATCGCGCTCGGCAGCATCCAGGTTCCCGGCGACGGCCAGCCCATCGTGCTCCTCGTCGACCGCCAGTCCACCGGCGGCTACACGAAGGTGGCGACGGTGTGCTCCTTCGACATCGGCCGCCTGGGACAGACGAAACCGGGCCAGCGGCTGCGCTTCCAGGCGGTCGAGCTGGCCGACGCGCATCGCGCGCTCAGTGCCTGGCGGGCGTCGCTCGACGACGCCGTGACGACCGGGTGACGGGAGGCGGCCGATGGCCATCGACAAGGAGCTGCACGAATACCTGGCCAAGACGGGGCGGTCCCGGGCGCTCTACGAGGAGGCCCTGGCCGTCATGCCGGGCGGCAACAGCCGGACCACGACGTTCTTCGACCCCTATCCCTTCTACATCCAGCGCGGGCAGGGCGCGCACGTCTGGGACGCCGACGGGGTGGACCGGCTGGACTTCAACGGCAACTACACCAGCCTGATCCTGGGCCACGCCCCGCCGGACGTGGTGAAGGCCGCCCAGGAGGCGGCGGCGCTGGGCCTGTCCTTCCCGGGGCCGACGGAGCACGAGATCCGGCTGGCCGAGGCCCTCACCCGCCGCCTGCCCTCGATGGAGCAGCTGCGCTTCACGAATTCCGGCACCGAGGCCACCATGAACGCGGTGCGGGCGGCGCGCGCCTTCACGGGGCGGCCCCGGCTCGCGAAGTTCGAGGGCGCCTTCCACGGCACCCACGACTGGGTCCAGGTGAGCGTGGTGCCCGACCCGCGGGCGGCCGGCGGGCGCCGGCGCCCGAAGCCCGTCCCGGCCTCGGCCGGGGTCCCGCCCGCCGTGCTCAAGCACACGGTGGTGCTGCCGTGGAACGACGCCGACGCCTGCGAGGAGATCCTGGTCAAGGAGGCGGCGAGCCTGGCCTGCCTGCTGGTGGACCCGCTGCTCGGCATCGGCGGCATCATCCCGCCGGCGCCGGGCTTCCTCGAGCGGCTCCGCGAGGTCACGGCCCGGCACGGGATCGTGCTCATCTTCGACGAGGTCATCTCCTTCCGCGTCGCCTGGGGCGGCGCTCAGGAGCGCTTCGGCATCCGCCCCGATCTCACCACGCTGGGCAAGATCATCGGCGGCGGCCTGCCCGTGGGCGCCTTCGGGGGCCGGGCCGACATCATGGCCTCGTTCGACCCCCGCCGCGGCGGGGACCCCCGCCGCGAGGGCCCGCGCATCAGCCACGGCGGCACCTTCAACGCCAACCCGGTGACCATGGCGGCCGGCCTGGCGACCATGAACGCGCTCACGCCGGAGGCCTACAGCCGCCTGGAAGCCCTGGGCGACCGCCTGCGGGGCGGGGTGCGGCGCCTGCTGGAGGCCACCCGGCGCAAGGGCCAGATCTCGGGCCTGGGCTCGCTGTTCTGCCTGCACTGGACGGCGGCGCCGCTCACCGATTTCCGTTCCAGCCGCCCGCGCGACCCGGAGGCGCCCCTGCGCGTGTTCATGGGCCTCCTCAACGAGGGCATCCTGCTCACGCAGCGCGGGATGGGCGCCTGCTCGCTGGCCATGGGCGAGCAGGACATCGACCGGTTCGTCAACGCGCTGGCCCGCGTGCTGGCCAGGGAGTAGACAAGGAGGATCGTGATGGCCGCCAAGTTCATCGACCTCAACTGCGACATGGGCGAGAGCTACGGGCGCTGGACGCTCGGGGCCGACGCCGAGATCATGCCGTTCATCACCTCGGCCAACGTCGCCTGCGGCTTCCACGGCGGGGACCCGCACGTCATGCGGAAGACGGTCGAGCTGGCGCTCCGCCACGGCGTGGCCGTCGGCTCGCACCCCGGCCTGCCGGACCTCATGGGCTTCGGCCGCCGGGTGATGGACGTCTCGCCGAAGGACCTGAAGGACTACCTCTGCTACCAGACGGGCGCCCTGCGCGAGTTCCTCCGCGTGGCCGGCACCGACCTGCAGCACGTCAAGCCGCACGGCATCCTCTACACCATGATCGAGAAGGACGAGGCCCTGGCCCAGGCCGTGGGCGAGGCGGTCATGGAGTCCGGCCAGAGGCAGCTGATCCTGATGGCCCTGGCCTCGGGCCAGTACGACCGGACGTGCCGCAAGATGGGCGTGCGGGTGGCCTCGGAGGGCTTCGCCGACCGCGCCTACAACGTGGACCTCACGCTGGTGAGCCGCAAGATCCCCGGCTCGCTGATCACCGATCCCCAGCGGGCGGCTGCCCAGGCCGTGCGCATGGCCACCGAGGGCAAGGTGCGCACGATCGACGGGGTGGACGTGGACATCAGCGTCCAGACCATCTGCTGTCACGGCGACACGCCGGGCGCCGAGAAGATCGTGCGGGCCGTGCGGGAGGCCCTGGACCGGGCCGGCTGCGCCGTCAAGCCGCTGCGAGACTGGCTGCCGTCCGCCTGACGGCGCGGCCATGGCCAGGCTCTGCGACGAGCTGCTGCACGGGGCCATCGACCTGCACCAGCACGCCGCCCCCAGCGTCTTCGACCGGGTCACGGACGACATCGGCCTGGCGCTCGAGTCCCGGCAGCGCGGCATGCGGGCCATCCTGCTCAAGGCCCACGAGCACGACACGGCCGGCCGGGCCGCGCTCGTGCGCCGGCAGGTCCCGGGCATCGAGGCCTTCGGCGGCGTCGTCCTCAACGACGCCGTGGGCGGCCTCAACCCGGCGGCGGTGGACGGCTGCATCCGGCTGGGCGGCCGCATGGTCTGGATGCCGACCCTCGCCGCCCGGCACCACATCGCGTTCTTCGGCGGCAGTCACTTCGGGGCCTCCATGCGCGCTCGCGCCCCGGCCCGCGCCCCGGCCGGCCGCGGCCTGTCGGTCCTCGACGAGCAGGGCGCCCTGCTGCCGGCGGTGCGCGAGATCCTCGAGATGATCGCCGCCGCCGACATCTGCCTGTCCACGGGGCACCTCTCGCCGGCCGAGATCCGCGTGCTGGTGAAGGAAGCCCGCAGCCTCGGGGTGCGGAAGATCCTGATCACGCACCCGGACCTGGCCCTGTCGGGCATCGGCGTGGAGGACCAGCGGGCGCTGGCCGCCGAGGGGGCGCTCCTGGAGAAGGACATCATCACGATGATGCCGGCCTGGCAGAGCGTGTCCCTGGCCCAGATGGTGGCCTCCATCCGGGAGGTGGGACCGGCCAGCTGCGTGCTGGCCACCGACTTCGGGCAGCTGCACCACCCGGTGCCGCCCGAGGGCTTGCGCATGTTCGTGCAGCTGCTGCTGGAGCAGGGCATCTCGCCCGAGGACATCCGGCGGATGGTGGCGGAGAACCCGGCGCGGCTGCTCGGCCTCGAGTGAGGCCGGCCGGGGAGCGTCCGGCCTACGCGACCAGGGTGGTCCGGCGGGCGGCGACGGGGAGCCGCCGCAGCGCGGCCAGCAGGCGAGGCCAGTCCCCCGGCTTGGCCAGGGATGCCGCTCAGTGGCGCCGGCCCCGCGCCCTTGACCCCCACCCCCCGGAATGTTTTACTGGCCGCGCGCGATGGACGCCCCGCTCAAGCGCACTCCTCTCCACGACGTCCACGTCAAGGCCGGCGCCCGCATGGTGCCGTTCGGCGGCTGGGAGATGCCGGTCCAGTACCGGGGCATCGTCGAGGAGCACCGGACGGTGCGCTCGGCGGTCGGGCTCTTCGACGTCAGCCACATGGGGGAGTTCGAGGTCGAGGGCGCCGAGGCCCTGGCGGCGCTCCAGTACCTGACGACGAACGATGTGGCGGCCCTGGCGGTGGGGCAGGTCCAGTACTCGCTGCTGTGCACGCCGGAGGGCGGGATCGTCGACGACCTCACGGTCTATCGCCTGGCGCCCGACCGCTACATGCTCACCGTCAACGCCGCCAACATCGCCAAGGACTTCGCCTGGGTGACCGAGCACACGCGCCGGTTCCCGGCCGCCGTCTGGCGCGACGTGTCGGCGCCGACGGCGCTCATCGCCGTCCAGGGGCCGCGTGCCGAGGCGCTGGTGGGCGCCCTGGCCGACCGGGACGTGGCCGCCATCGGCTACTACCGGTTCGCCGCCGGCGCCGTGGCCGGCGTCCGGGCCCTGATCTCCCGCACCGGGTACACCGGGGAGGACGGCTTCGAGCTGTACGTGGCGGCCGCCGACGCCGTGGCGCTGTGGCACGCTCTGATGGCGGCGGGGGCCCCGCTCGGCGTCGCCCCCATCGGGCTGGGCGCCCGCGACACCCTCCGGCTGGAGATGCGGTACGCGCTCTACGGCAACGACATCGACGAGACGACGAACCCGCTGGAGGCCGGGCTCGGCTGGGTGGTCAAGCCGGCCAAGGGGGAGTTCATCGGGCGGGAGGCGATCGAGCGCGTCCGGGCCGCCGGGCCCCGCCGGCGGCTGGTCGGCCTGGAGATGACCGATCGCGCGGTGGCGCGGCACGGCTACCGGGTGGTCCAGGACGGGCGCACGGTGGGCGTGGTGACCTCGGGCACCTGGGGCCCATCGGTCGAGAAGTCCATCGCGATGGCGTACGTGGAGAGCGCGCTGGCGGCGGTGGGCACGCCGCTGGCCGTGGAGATCCGCGGCCAGGCGCGGCCGGCCCGCGTGGTGAAGACCCCCTTCCACCCCTCCCGGGTCAAGAAGGCGGCGTGAGAGCGAGGAACGGTATGGCCGAGATTCCGGACGATCTCAGGTACACGCGCGAGCACGAGTGGGCCAAGCGGGAGGGCGAGCGGATCCGCGTCGGGATCACCGACTACGCCCAGGAGCAGCTGGGCGACGTCGTCTTCGTCGAGCTGCCGGCGGTCGGGGCGCGGGTGACCGCGCACCAGTCGTTCGGGGTGGTGGAGTCCGTGAAGTCCGTCTCGGACCTGTTCGCGCCGGTCAGCGGCGAGGTCGTCGAGGTGAACGGCGAGCTGAAGGCGAACCCGGCCCTGGTCAACCGGGACCCGTACGGGCAGGGCTGGATGATCCTCGTCAAGCCCTCCAATCCCGGCGAGTGGGACCAGCTGCTGCAGGCCAAGCAGTACGGCGAGTTCATCGCGCAGGGCGGCCACTGATGCGCTACCTGCCGAACACCGCCCAGGACCAGCGGGCCATGCTGGCCGCCATCGGGGTCGGCTCGGTGGAGGACCTGCTGGTCAAGATCCCCGCCAAGGCGCGCCTGTCGCGGCCGCTCCAGCTGCCGCCGGCCCTGGCCGAGACCGACCTGGTGCGCGCGCTGCGGGCGCTGGCCGCCGCCAACGCCCACGCCGACGACTACGTCTGCTTCCTGGGCGGCGGCGCCTACGACCACTACATCCCCAGCCCGATCAACCACCTGATCTCGCGCGGCGAGTTCTTCACGGCCTACACGCCCTACCAGCCGGAAGCCAGCCAGGGGACGCTCCGGACCATCTACGAGTACCAGACGATGATCGCCGAGCTGACCGGCATGGACGTGGCCAACGCCTCCCTCTACGACGGCGCCTCGTCGCTGGCCGAGGCCGCGCTGATGGCCATGGCCGTGACCGGCCGCGCCGAGGTGGCGCTGGCCGGCGGCCTCAACCCGCTCTACCGGCGGGTGGTGGCCACCTACGGCTCCGGCATCACCATGCGCCTGCGGGACGTGCCGGCGCCCGCGGGCGTGCTGGACGCCGACGCCGCGCGCCGGGCGGTGGGGGGCAAGACCGCGGCCCTGGTCGTCCAGTCGCCGAACTTCTACGGCTGCCTGGAGGACATCGCCGGGGCGGCGGAGATCGCCCACGCCGCCGGGGCCCTGCTCGTCGTCGTCACCGACCCCGTGAACCTGGGCGTGCTGGAGGCGCCGGGGCGCCTGGGGGCCGACATCGTGGTGGGCGAGGGGCAGGGGCTGGGGGTGCCGCTCTCCTTCGGCGGGCCGTACCTGGGCGTCTTCGCCGCCCGGCAGGACTTCGTCCGCCGGCTGCCGGGCCGCCTGGTGGGCGCCACCGTGGATCTGGACGGCGCCCGGGGCTTCGTGCTCACGCTGCAGACCCGCGAGCAGCACATCCGGCGGGCCCGGGCGACGTCGAACATCTGCACGAACGTGGCCCTGTGCGCGCTGATGGCCACCATCTACCTGGCCGTGCTGGGCAAGCAGGGGCTGACCCGGGTCGGCGAGCTGTCGATGGCCAAGGCCCACTACGCCGCCGAGCGGCTGACCCGCATCCCCGGCGTCAGCCTCCGGTTCCCGGCCGCGCCCTTCTTCAAGGAGTTCACCCTGCGCCTGCCGAGACCGCCCGAGCGCGTGGTGGCGCGGCTGGCGCGCCAGCGGATCCTGGCCGGCGTGCCGCTCAAGGCCTTCGACCGCCGGCTGCGCGATTGCCTGCTGGTGGCAGTCACCGAGAAGCGCACGCGCGAGGAGATCGACCGCCTGGCCGCGGCGCTGGAAACGGCGGTGGCCTGATGCCCTACGACGGCGCCCGCCAGTACGACCGGTTGATCTTCGAGCTCTCCTCGCCCGGCCGCATCGCCTACTCGCTGCCGGAGCCCGACGTGGACGTGGAGGGGGCCCGGGCCCGCATCCCGGCCGGCTACCGCCGGCGGCAGCCGGCCGAGCTGCCGGAGGTCTCCGAGCTGGACGTGGTCCGCCACTACTCGCGGCTGAGCCAGCTCAACTACGGCGTGGACACGCACTTCTACCCGCTCGGCTCCTGCACCATGAAGTACAACCCGCGCCTGAACGAGGACATGGCGCGGCTGCCCGGCTTCGCCCGCCTGCACCCGCTCACCCCCGAGGGCTCGGCCCAGGGCGTGCTGGCCCTCATGCACGAGCTGGCCGCCATGCTGGCCGAGATCGCCGGGATGGACGCGGTCTCCCTGCAGCCGGCGGCCGGGGCGCAGGGCGAGCTGGCCGGCATCCTCATGATCCGGGCCTGGCACCAGGCCAACGGCCAGCGCCGCACCAAGGTGCTCGTGCCCGACTCGGCGCACGGCACCAACCCGGCGTCCACCACGCTGGCCGGCTACGAGACCATCGAGGTGAAGTCCAACGCCAGCGGGGAGGTGGACCTGGACGACCTGGAGCGGCACCTGGGCCCCGACGTGGCGGCGTTCATGATCACGGTGCCGAACACGCTGGGCAACTTCGAGCCCCGCATCGTGGAGATCACGGAGCGGTGCCACGCCCACGGCGTGCAGGTGTACATGGACGGCGCCAACCTGAACGCCATCCTCGGCATCTCGCGGCCCGGCGACCTCGGCTTCGACGTCTGCCACTTCAACCTGCACAAGACGTTCACCACGCCGCACGGAGGCGGGGGACCGGGCGCGGGGCCGGTCGGCGTCAAGGCGCACCTGGAGCCGTTCCTGCCGGTGCCGGTGGTGGTCAAGCAGGGCGAGCGCTACGCCCTGGACTGGAAGCGGCCGCGGTCCATCGGCAAGCTGCAGGCCTTCTGGGGCAACGTCGGGATGCTGGTCCGGGCCTACGCCTACATCCGGACCATGGGGCCCGACGGGCTCCGGGCCGTGAGCGACAACGCCGTGCTCAACGCCAACTACGTCATGAAGCGCTTGGAGGGCCACTACGACGTGGCGGCCCCCGGGCCCTGCATGCACGAGTGCGTGCTCTCGGCCCGCCGCCAGAAGAAGCGGGGCGTCAGCGCCATGGACATCGCCAAGCGCCTGCTCGACCTGGGCTTCTACGCGCCCTCCACGTACTTCCCGCTCATCGTGGAGGAGGCGCTGATGATCGAGCCGACCGAGACGGAGTCCAGGGAGACGCTCGACGCCTTCTGCGAGGCCATGATCCGGATCGCGCGCGAGGCCGAGACCGACCCGGCGGCCATCCACGCCGCGCCCCGGACGACCCCGGTGCGGCGGCTGGACCAGGCCAAGGCCGCCCGCGAGCCCGACCTCCGCTGGCGGCCGCGCCAGAAGCCGTCGTAGCCGGTCACGCACGCCCGCTCTCGACCAGGCCCGGTCCCCCCACCCGTCCGCCGTGGTAGTGTTGACGGCGATGAGATCGCCGTGGCGCCTGCTCGTGACCGAGCCCACCGACGGCGCCACCAACATGGCCGTCGACGAGGCCCTGTGGCGGGCCCGCCTGGCCGGGAGCTCGCCGCCGACGCTCCGGCTGTTCGCCTGGGACCCGCCGACCGTGTCGCTCGGCTACGGCCAGCCGCTCGACGGCAGCGTGGACGTCGCGGCCTGCCGGGCCCTCGGTGTGGGGCTGGTTCGCCGGCCGACCGGCGGCAGCGCGATCTACCACGACGGGCCCGAGCGCGAGCTGACCTACAGCGTCGTGGCGACGGGGGAGGACCTGGGGGGCCTCGACGACCTGCTGGCCACGTACCGGTGGGTCGCCCTGGCCCTGCTGCGCGGCCTCCGGGCGCTGGGCGCTCCGGCCGAGATGGTGGCGGTGCCGGACACCGGCGGGCCGGCTCCCGCCTTCTGCTTCGCCCGCACCGGCCGCTACGAGATCGAGGTCGGCGGCCGCAAGCTCGTCGGCAGCGCCCAGCGCCGCCAGGGCTCGTGCTTCCTCCAGCACGGCGCCGTGCTGCTGGGCGTGGACGGGGCCCGGCTGCGCGCGCTCTTCCCCGCCACGCGCGACCCGCTGGCCGCCATGACGACGCTGGAGGCGGCCCTCGGCCACCGGCCCAAGTTCGAGGAGGTCGCCGCGGCCCTCGCCCGCGGCTTCGAGGAGGAGCACGGGCTCGCGCTCCAGCCCGGCGGGCTGACCGCCGAGGAGACGGCGAGCGTCGAGCGGCTCGTCGCCGAGAAGTACGGCACCGGCGCCTGGCTCGCCGGCTCGTGAGCCGCGAGTACCCGGACTACCCCCGCGTCGGTGTCGGCGCCGTGGTGCTCCACGGCGACCGGGTGCTCCTCGTCCGGCGGGGCCGGCCGCCCGCGGCCGGCCGGTGGAGCCTCCCCGGCGGCCTGGTGCATGTCGGCGAGCGGCTGCTCGACGCCGTGCGCCGGGAGGTGAGAGAGGAGTGCGGCTGCGAGGTCCGGGTGGTGGACGTGGCGGGGGTCGTGGAGCGCATCGTCCGTGATGCGGACGGTCGCGTTCGCTATCATTACGTGCTCGTGGATTACCTGGCCTTCGCCGACACCGACGGCGTCGCCGCCGGCAGCGATGCCGACGAGGTCCGCTGGGTCAGCCTGCCCGAGCTGCCGCGCCTGGAGACCACCGAGGGGCTCGGGGACATGATCCGGCGGGCGCTGGCGCTGGCGGGCGGGACCGCCGCGCCGCGCCCATGAACGTCCGCGTCGCGGCGACGCCGCTGCCCGAGCTTCCGGCCGATGCGGTCGTGGTCGGTCTCCCGGCCGGCCTCAAGGCGCTGCCCGCGCGCGT
>JBBIIW010000079.1:0-9515 GCA_037446305.1 Candidatus Rokuibacteriota bacterium | reverse complement strand
GGCACGGCCCTGGTGGCGGGCGCCGCGGACGTGGGCCGTGGCCGCGGCGGCGGCCGGCATCGCCCTGGTGCTGGCCCTGCCGTTCGGGCTGCCATGGCTGGAGCCGCCGGCGCCGCGGGACCTGGCCGCCGTCGAGGAGGTCGTCCTCGGCCGCCGGCTGCCCCTGCTGCGCCAGCTGCCGGTCGTGGAGCGGCTGGAGCTGCTGGAGAACCTGGAGCTGATCGCCCAGCTCGACACCGCCGTGCCGGGCGGAGCCGCCGGGGAGCGGTGAGGTGCTGACGCGGCGGGCCTGGCTCCTGCTCCTCGTGACCGGGCTGATGCTCGCCGCCCCGGCCTGGGCGCAGCCCGGGACGGGCGGCGACGACCTGGGCCCCGAGGAGCGGGCCCTCGTCGAGCGCAGCCGGGAGCGCTGGCACCGCATGTCGCCCGAGCAGCGCCGGCAGGCGCTCGAGCACGTGCGCCAGTGGCAGCGCATGACGCCGGAGGAGCGCCGGGCCGCGCGCGAGAACTTCCGGCGCTTCCAGGCCCTGGACCCGGCCGAGCGCGCGCGCATCCTGCAGGACTTCCGCCGGTGGGACCAGCTGCCGGAGGAGCGGCGCCGCGAGCTCCAGGAGGCCCACGAGCGCTTCCAGCGGCTCTCCCCCGAGCGCCGGGAGCGCATCCTGGAGCGCCTGCAGCGCTACGAGGCGATGTCGCCCGAGGAGCGCGAGCGCCTGCACCGCAACTGGGAGCGCTGGCGCCGGATGTCGCCCGAGGAGCGCGAGCAGCTCCGCGAGCGCTGGCGTCAGCTGGGGAGCGGCCGGTAGCCGGGGCGGGAGCCTGGCCCCTCAGGAGATCCGCCGCCAGAGGACGTGCCGGCGGTTGGTGGTGAAGGGCCGCACCTCGCCCGGCCACCGCCCCTGGTCCACGGCCCGGGCCCAGGCCTCGCTCACCAGCACCTCCGGGCTCTCCAGCTCGTAGAGCGCCGTGTAGCGCGGCTCGCCCTCGACGACGATTCGCCTGCGCTCGCCGCCGATCACGAGCGTCAGCTCCTGGCGCTGGAAGCGGGCGACCGACAGCACGCCGGGGACGGTCTTCAGCAGCGGGATGTGCTCGCGGTCGTAGACCTCGTTGAACAGGGCCTCGCGGTCGGCCTGCACGTCCATGGCGGCGCTGAACAGGTAGGGGGCGGTGAGGGGCATGAGGGTCTCCTTTCTGGCCCCGATTGTGCCCCAGGCTGGTATCGTCGCGCCATGACCCGCGCACGCCTGATCGCCGCCGCCTGCATCCTGATGCTCGCCGGCCCCGCCGCCGCCGACGAGGTCCACTTCCTGAACGGCGACCGGCTGAGCGGCCGCATCGTCGGCGCCGCCGGGGGCAAGCTCACCATCCGGACCGAGGCGGCCGGCGAGGTGACGGTGGACCTGGCCGGGGTCCGGACCTTCTCGACCGACGAGCCCGTCACCGTGCGGGTGGGCACGACCACGCTCCGCTCCGCCGTCGCCCCCGGCGAGGACGGCCGCATCCGGGTCGTCCCCGCTCCCGGGGCCGCCCCCGTGAGCATCGCGCTCCGGGACATCTCGCACATCAATCCCCCGCCGGCCTGGAAGGGCTCCATCACCGTCAACGGGCGCGCCACCCGCGGCAACACCGACACCGCGGCCCTCGGCGTCAGCCTCGACGCCGTCCGGCGCGGCGAGCGGGACCGCCTCACCGCGGGGGCCGGGTACTTCCACGGCCGCGAGGCCGACCCCGACAGCGGGGAGGAGCGGACGACCACCGACAACATGTTCGTGTCCGGGAAGTACGACTACTTCCTGGCCCGGCGGCTCTACGTCTTCGGCGCGCTCCGGGTCGAGCGCGACCGCATCGCCGACCTCGACCTGCGCCTGACGCCCAGCGCCGGCGGCGGCTACCAGTGGTTCGAGTCCCCGGTCTTCAACCTCGCCACCGAGGCCGGCCTGGCCTGGGTGTACGAGAACTTCCGCGACGGCAGCGACGACGAGCACGTCGCCGGCCGGCTGGCCTACCGGACCGACTGGACGCCGCACCGGTCGGTGCGGCTCTTCCACAGCCTGGAGTGGCTCCCGGCCGCCGAGGACCCCCTCGCCGACTACAACCTGAACGCGGACGCCGGCGTGCGGACCACGATCGTCCGGGACCTGTTCGCCGAGATCAAGGTCGAGCTCCGCTACGACTCCATCCCGGCCCCGGGGTCGGAGCCGGAGGACCTGCGCTACCTGCTGGGGGTGGGCTGGTCCTTCTGAGCCGGCCTCACAGCTCGGGGCGGCAGACGGCGCGGAAGTTACACCAGCGGCAGATCCGGAGGTCCTCGGTGCGCTCGAAGTCGGTGAGGCTGGCCACGTTGGCGGCCGGGTCGGCCAGGTACGCCTTCATGGCCCGGATGGACAGCCGCAGCTGCTCGCGGACGGCGTCCAGCCGGTCCTCGTCCCAGCGGTGGGTGATCACCTGCGGCTCGCGGAGGTTCACCTCGTAGAGGTCCACCTGGGCCGGCTTGACCCCCAGCAGCTCGTGCGCGTAGAGCGCGTAGCAGCCGAGCTGGAAGGCGGCGCTGTCGCCGTTGCCGGCGCCGGTCTTCCAGTCCACCAGGCCCAGCCGGCCCTCCTCGGTCCAGAACCCGAAGTCCGGCGCCACCCACACCGGCGTGCCCTCGAAGTCGAAGACCCGCGACCAGTGCTCGATGGACCAGTGCTCGGGCGAGGTGCCCTGGATGCGGGCCAGCAGGGGCAGCTGGAAGAAGTTGCGCAGGCAGGTGGCGACGTTCTCGCGCAGGGCCTGCCAGGCCTCGGGCCGGAGGTCCACCTGGTACTCGTGCTCGAAGAGCCCCAGGGTGCGGGGGTTGTCGCGGTAGCGGCCGGCCCGGGACGAGCGCCACTCGGCCCGCATGCGCTCGATGACGTCGGCGATGAACGCCTCCACCGGCACCCGGCGCCCCTCGCGCAGGCCGTGCAGCGCCAGCTCGATGGCATCGTGGACGACCCGGCCGGCCCACTGCTGGCGGGAGGCCAGCTGCTTGAGCACGTACAGGCGGCGCACCTCGGCCGGCGCGTCGGCCTCCCAGCCGCCCCAGGCCCCGTAGTAGTGGTAGTAGTACTTCCGGCGGCACTCCTGGAAGGTGTGGTCACGGCTGCGCGACCAGGAGAACTCGTTGGCCAGCTCCGCCACGACCGGCATTCTACGGCTTGTCGGCCCCTGCACCGCGTGGTACTTTACGGCCCCGCAAACGCCGGCCGGGGAGGGGACCGCATGCCCTTCGTCAACATCCGGATCTACGAGGGCCACAGCAGGGAGCGCAAGGACGAGATCGCGCGCCGCATCACCGACGCCATCACCGACGTGACCAAGCTGCCCCGGGAGGCGGTCTGGATCGTCTTCGACGAGGTGTCGCCGCCCGACTGGTACGTGGCCGGCAACCCCGGCAAGAAGTGAGCGACCTGGAGCGGCTGGGGACCGGCTTCCTCTTCACGGAGGGGCCGGTCTGGCACCCGGTGGGGAAGTTCCTCATCTTCAGCGACATGCCCGGCGACCACATGCGTCGCTGGTCCGCCCGGGAGGGCATCACCACCTTCCGGAAGCCCTCCGGCATGGCCAACGGCAACACCTACGACCGCCAGGGCCGCCTGCTGACGTGCGAGCACGCCACCAGCCGCGTCACCCGCACCGAGCCCGACGGCCGGATCACCGTCCTGGCCTCGCACTACCGGGGCCAGGAGCTCAACAGCCCCAACGACATCGTCTGCAAGCGCGACGGCGGCATCTACTTCACGGACCCGCCCTACGGCCGGGCCAAATTCTACGGCGTGGAGCGCCCGCAGCCGCTGCCGTTCCAGGGCGTGTACCGGGTGGGACCGGATCCCGGGTCGCCCGAGCTGCTGGTGGACGACTTCGACCGGCCCAACGGCCTCTGCTTCTCCCTGGACGAGTCGCGCCTGTTCATCGACGACACCGCCCGCCAGCACATCCGGGTGTTCGAGGTCACGCCGGCGGGCACGCTGCGGGGCGGGCGGGTGTGGGCCGAGACGCGCTGGCAGAAGCCCGGCGGGCCGGACGGCATGCGCCTGGACTCGGCCGGCAACCTCTACTGCTGCGGCCCCGACGGCATCCTGGTCTTCGACCCGGAGGGCGCGCTGCGGGAGGTCATCGAGGTGCCCGAGTACGCCGCCAACCTGGCCTGGGGGGACGACGACTACCGCTCGCTGTTCATCACCGCCTCGACCTCGCTCTACCGCCTGCGCACCCCGGTGCCGGGCCACCCCGTCTTCTGAAGGAGGTCTCCATGTCCCGACGCCCGTTCGTGCTGGTCCTGCTCAGCCTGGCGCTGGCCGCGCTGCTGGCGCCGCTGCCCGGCGCGGCCCAGAAGCCGATCAAGGTCGGGTTCCCGATGATCCTCTCCGGCCCGGGGGCCCTCTTCGGCGAGCCCGCGCTCAAGGGCGCCCAGATGTTCGTGGAGGAGATCAACGCCCGGGGCGGCGTCCTGGGCCGGAAGCTGGAGCTGGTGCCGCGCGACACCAAGGGCAACGCCGACGAGGCGGTGCGGGTGTCGCGGGAGCTGGTCCTGCGCGAGAACGTCGACTTCCTGGTCGGCACCCTCACCTCGGCCGAGGGCCCGGCCGTCTCGGTGGTGGCCAAGGAGAACAAGATCGTCTTCATCGCGCCCATCCCCAAGACCGACCAGCTGACCGCCCCCGACAAGCTGCACCCGTACGTCTTCCGGGTGGCGGCGACCACCACCATGGAGGGGCGCTCGGCGGCCGAGATCGTGGCCAAGTGGCCGGTGAAGCGGATCGCCACCATCAGCCCCGACTACGCCTACGGCCAGGACGTGACCCGGGCCTTCGTCGAGCACCTCAAGAAGATCAAGCCCGGGGTCGAGATCGTGGACCAGCAGTGGCCCAAGCTGGGCGAGGCCGACTACACGCCCTTCATCAACGCCCAGATGGCCAAGAAGCCGGAGGCCATCTTCTCCTCGCTGTGGGGCGGTCACTTCGTCACCTTCGCCAAGCAGGCCAGGCCGCTCGGCTACTTCGACGCCGTCAAGTACAACTTCATCGGCGTCGGCGAGGCCGGCTCGCCCGAGTCCACCAAGGCCATGGGCGACGACTACCCTGCCGGCATCTGGGGCAACTCCTACGACGCCTTCTACTGGGAGGGCGGGCCGCCGGCCCACCGCGAGTACACGCAGCGGCTGAGCCGGTACCTCAAGGACGAGTACCCGTCGTCCTGGGCCATCCAGGGCTACATCGGCATGCAGTTCCTGACCGAGGCCATCAAGAAGGCCGGCAGCACGGACTCCGACAAGGTGGCCCGGGCCCTGCTCGGCCTCACCGTCGAGACGCCGCACGGCAAGATGACCATCCGCGAGAAGGACCACCAGGCCAACCGCGGCCAGCTGTACGGCAGGACCGTGAAGGACCCGAAGTACCCCATGCCGATCATGAAGCCGGTCACCTACGTGGACCCCACGCCGTTCATGGACTGAGGGAGACGGCGCGAGCGGGCGGGGGGTGCGTGCGGCGCGGGCGGGGTCCGCCGACCCGTCCGCGCCGACCAGGACTGCGAGGCGCGCTGGATCTGGATCGAGCCGTGGGTCGCGAGGCGCCAGACCGCGTGGTCGCCGGACCCCGCCCGCGCCGTAAACACCCCGCGCCTGATCGATGCCGGATCCCGCGTTCCTGTTCGCGCAGTCGCTGAGCGGCCTCACGGCCGCCATGTTCCTCTTTCTCATCGCCTCCGGCCTGTCGCTCATCTTCGGCGTGCTGCGCGTGCTCAACTTCGCCCACGGCTCCTTCTACATGCTGGGCGCCTACCTGGCCTGGCAGGTCGTGCAGTGGGTGGGCACCGGCCCCGGCCGGTTCTGGTGGGCGGCGCTGGGGGCCGCGGTGGGCATCGCGCTCCTCGGCGGCCTCGTCGAGCGCCTGCTGCTCCGCCACCTCTACGGGCGGGCCGAGCTGTACCAGCTGCTCTTCACCTACGCGCTGGTGCTGATCCTCTCCGACGCCGCCAAGGTGCTGTGGGGGACCGGCCAGCTGTCGGTGTCGCGCCCCCCGGGGCTCACCGGCGCCGTCCGCGTGTTCGGGACCACCATCCCCTACTACAACCTGTTCATCCTGCTGCTCGGGCCCGCCATCGCCCTCGTCTTCTGGCTCGTCCTCCACCGCACCCGGGCCGGCCGGTTCATCCGGGCCGCCGCGCTCGACCGCGAGATGCTGGGCGCGCTGGGCATCAACGTGGACCGGCTCTACACCGGCGTGTTCGTGCTGGGCTCCTTCCTGGCCGGCCTGGGCGGCGCGCTGGTCACCCCGGTGAAGACGATCGTGCCCGGCATGGACGTCGAGATCATCGTCGAGGCCTTCATCGTGGTGGTCATCGGCGGCCTGGGCTCCTTCTGGGGAACCTTCCTGGGCGCCCTCATCTACGGGCAGGTGCTGTCCTTCGGCATCCTGATCATCCCGCGCTTCTCCATCTTCTCCGTGTTCGCGCTGATGGCCGTGGTGCTGATCCTCCGCCCCTGGGGCCTGCTGGGCCGGCCGCTGCGATGAGCCTGGCGCGCCGCGTGCCCTGGGGCGGGCTGGCCGTGCTGGCCGCGCTGGCGGTGCCGGCGCTGGGCTCCCGCTTCTACACCTTCGTGGCCACCGACGTGGCCATCCTGGCCCTGTTCGCCACCAGCCTGAACCTCCTGCTCGGCTACACCGGCCTGGTGTCCTTCGGCCACGCCGCCTACTTCGCCCTCGGCGCCTACACGTGCGGCATCCTCATGAAGAAGGCGGCGGTGCCGTTCCTGGCCGCCTGGCCGGCCGGCGGGCTGCTGGCCGCGCTCTTCGCCCTCGCCTTCGGCTTCTTCTGCGTCCGGCTGACGAAGATCTACTTCGCGATGCTGACCCTGGCCTTCGCCCAGATCGTGTGGGCCATCTGCTTCAAGTGGAACGACGTCACCGGCGGCGAGCAGGGCCTGCCCGAGATCCCCTACCCCGACCTCGGCTGGATGGAGCGCCTGCCCTGGCTGGGCGACCTGCGCACCAGCGACCACTTCTATCTCCTCACCGTGGTGCTGGTGGCCCTCTGCCTGGGGGTCCTGCGCCGGATCGTGGACTCGCCGTTCGGCCGCCTGCTCACCACCATCCGGGAGAACCCGGAGCGGGCGGAGTTCATCGGGGTCCACGTGCGCCGCTACGAGCTGATCGCCTTCGTCATCGCCGGCCTGTTCGCCGGGCTGGCGGGCGGGCTGTTCGGCATCTTCAACCGGGGAGTCTTCCCGGACTTCGCCTACTGGCCGAAGTCCTCCGAGGTGCTGATCATGACGCTCCTGGGCGGGATGGGATACTTCTGGGGCCCGGCGGTGGGAGCCCTGGTGCTCCTGGTCCTGAACCAGCAGATCACCTCCTACACGGAGTACTGGCCCTTCGTGCTGGGCAGCATCCTCATCGTGCTGCTGTTCGCCTTCCCCGGCGGCCTGGTGGGCGCGCTGGACAGCGCCCGGCTGCGCCTGCTCCGGAAGCCGTGATGCTGGCGGTCCACGACGTCCGCAAGGCCTTCGACGGCTTCCTGGCCGTGGCCGGCGTCAGCCTGCAGGTGGCGCGGGGGGAGACGGCGGCCATCATCGGGCCCAACGGCGCCGGCAAGACCACGCTCTTCAACCTGATCACGGGGCACCTCAAGCCGGACGCCGGCCGGGTGCGGCTGGAGGGCCGCGACATCACCGGCCTGCCGCCCCACGAGATCTGCCGGCTGGGCCTGGGGCGCTCCTTCCAGCGCACGAACATCTTCCCGCGGCTGACCGTGTTCCAGAACGTCCAGGCGGCCTTCATCTCCCACCGCGGCCGGGGCCTGAGCCTCTTCTCGCGGGTGGACCGGCTGTACCGGGACGAGACGGAGGCGGTCCTGGCCTCGGTGGGCCTGCTGCCCAAGGCGGGCGAGATCGGCGCCTTCCTGTCCCACGGCAACCAGAAGCAGCTCGAGCTGGCCATCGCGCTGGCCAGCGAGCCGAACCTGCTCCTGCTGGACGAGCCCACCGCCGGCATGTCGGCCGCCGAGACCCGGGAGACGATCCAGCTCATCAGCCGGGTGGCCCACGATCGGGGCCTCACGCTGCTCTTCACCGAGCACGACATGGAGGTGGTCTTCTCGATCGCCCGGAAGATCGTGGTCCTCCACCAGGGGCGGGTGATCGCCGAGGGCACCCCGGCCGAGGTGCGGGGCGATCCCGAGGTCCGGCGCGTCTATCTCGGCGAGCGGCGATGACGGCCCCCATCCTCGACGTCCAGGACATCCACACCGCCTACGGGCTGTCGCGGGTGCTCTTCGGCGTGTCCCTCCAGGTGCGGCCGGGCGAGTGCGTCTGCCTGCTCGGCCGCAACGGCGTCGGCAAGACCACCACCATGCGCAGCATCATGGGTCTCACCCCGCCCCAGGCCGGACGCATCGTGTGGAAGGGCCGGGACATCACCGGCTGGCCGCCGTACCGGGTGGCCCGGGCCGGGCTCGGCTTCGTCCCCGAGGACCGCCGGATCTTCGCCGAGCTGACGGTGTGGGAGAACCTGGACGTCGCCAGCCGGGGGGCGGCCGGCGGCTGGACGGTCGAGCGGGTGTTCGATCTGTTCCCCAAGCTCCGGGATCTGGCCCACCGGCAGGGCGGCTTCCTGTCCGGCGGCGAGCAGCAGATGCTCACGATCGCCCGCACGCTCATGGGCAACCCCGAGCTGCTGCTCCTGGACGAGCCGTCCGAGGGCCTGGCCCCGCTCGTGGTGGACCACCTGGCCGAGCAGATCGGCCGCCTGAAGGCCCAGGGGCTCACCATCCTGCTCGCCGAGCAGAACACCGAGTTCTCGCTGGCCCTGGCCGACCGGGTCTACGTGCTCGAGAAGGGCGCCCTGCGCTTCAGCGGGGCGGCGGCCAGGCTGCGCGAGGACGAGGCGCTGCGGCGCGACCTGCTGGCGCTGTGAGGACCGGGGCGGCGCCGCGGTTGCGCCGCCGGGAGCGACCTGCTAGCGTGAAGACGCCATGGCCAACACGTCATTCATGGTGCCCTGCCCGTGCTGCGAGGCGAAGCTCACCGTGGATCCCGAGCTCAAGGCCGTCGTCGCCCACGAGCCGCCGCCGCCCCGGCGGTCGGTGAGCGATCTCGGCGCCGCCCTGGGCTCGCTCGGGGCCCGGGCCGCGGAGCGCGAGGCGCGCTTCCGCGAGCAGCTGGCGGCCGAGTCGCAGAAGGGCAAGCTCCTCGACCGGAAGTTCCAGGAGGGCCTCAAGAAGGCCAGGGAGACCGAGGACCCGCCGCGGAGGGCGTTCGACTTCGACTAGGATGCCCGACGACCTGCTCGGGGACGTCCTGCGGCAGGTCAGCCGGACCTTCTTCCTCTCGCTGGCGATCCTGCCCCGCAACCTGCGGGCGCCCCTGGGGCTGGCCTACCTGCTGGCCCGCGCCGCCGACACGGTCGCCGACACCCGCCTGATCCCGCGCCCCGAGCGCGTGCGCCACCTGGAGACGCTGCAGGCGGCCTACCGGGGGCGGGCCGCCGGCG
>JBBIIW010000078.1:0-9602 GCA_037446305.1 Candidatus Rokuibacteriota bacterium | reverse complement strand
GGCCGTCGGAGAAGGCGCGCGTGGTGGGCGCCGTGGGGCGGCTGCTGGGCGCGCGCGGCCAGGCCCTGGACGAGGACGCGCTCGGCCGGGAGTACGACCGCGCGCGGGACCGGTTCATGATCCCGGGCTGGGAGGCGCTCCCCCCGGAGTTCGTCGAGGCCGTGCTCGGCCGCCTGGACGAGGACGAGCGCCGGCGTCTGGACGCCCTGATCGACCGCTACCGTCTCTTCCAGCAGCGCTTCTTCCAGAACGCCTCGTCCCTGGCCGCCGACCCGGCGGCCAGCCGGCGGGACTTCGCCCGGCTCCTGGCCAGCCTGGGCAATCGCATCCGCAAGGAGGCGCCCGGCGACGCGGAGCGCGCCTACCGGCTGTCGCTGCGGCTGAGCCCGGACCGCAACCTGGCCCACGCCGGCCTGGCCCTGCTCCTGGCGCAGACGGGTCGCACCCGGGATGCCCGGCAGGAGGCCCGGATCGCCCTCGAGGTCCTCGACGAGTACGCCCGCCGGGCCGCCGAGGCGCCCCCGAGCACGGAGGATATCTACCCGTTCCGCACCCCGCCGGCCCTGCGCGAGGCCCTGGGGCGCGTCGCCGCCGGAGACTGACGGCCGGTGGACCGCGAGCGGCTCCGCCGCATCGTCTGGGTGGGCTCGCTGGTGCTGGTGCTGGCCCTGGCCACGCTGGTCATGGTCTGGCGCGGCGTCGAGTGGGGGCTAGGCGCCGCGCCCTAGCTCCCCGTGCTCGCCGTTCGGGTCGGTGTGGTGCGGGCGGCGGAGCCCGTACTTCACCAGCTTCTCCCACAGGTTCTTCGGGTCCATGTCGGCGTGCTTGGCGGCGGCGCTGATCTTGCCGCCGTGCGCCTCCATCACGCCGGCGATGTAGGCCCGCTCGAACTCCTCCACCACCCGGGTCTTGGCCTCCCGGAAGCTGAGCGACAGGTCCACCGGCGGCCGGGGCCCGTCGGGCGCCAGGAAGGGGCCGACGTCGGCCAGGGTCTCGCCCTTGGCCACGATCACCGCGCGCTCGATGACGTTCTCCAGCTCCCGCACGTTGCCCGGCCAGGCATAGCGGCACAGCGCCTCCATGGCGGCCGGCGCGATGCTGCGGACCGTCTTCTTGGCGCGGCGCGCGCTGTGCTCCAGGAAGTGCTGGGCCAGCAGCGGGATGTCCTCCGGGCGCTCCCGCAGCGGGGGGATGCGGATCGGCACCACCGACAGCCGGTAGAACAGGTCGCGCCGGAAGGTGCCCCGCTCGACCTCGGCCTGGAGGTCCTTGTTGGTGGTGGCGATGAACCGCACGTCGATCTCCACGGCCCGCTCGGCCCCGATGGGCGTCACCCGCTTCTCCTCGATGACCCGCAGCAGCTTGGACTGCAGGGCCGGCGGCATCTCGCCCACCTCGTCCAGGAGGAGCGTGCCGCCGTTGGCCATCTGGAAGAAGCCCCGGCGGGACTCGCTGGCGCTGGTGAAGGCGCCCCGGCGGAAGCCGAACAGCTCCGATTCGAACAGCTCGGCGGGGATGGCGGCGCAGTTGACGGCCACGAACGGCTTGTCGCGCCGCGAGCCCGAGAAGTGGATGGACCGCGCCAGCAGCTCCTTGCCCACGCCCGTCTCGCCGTGGATCAGCACGGTCGTGTCCAGCTCCGCCACCGACCGCAGCAGCTCGAACACCCCGGCCATGGCCGCCGAGCGCGCCACGACGTTCCGGAGCGTGAACTGCTCCTGGTGCCGCCGCAGGGTGGCCCGCCGCGCCGCCCGCAGCTCCTGGAACTCGATGGCGTGCCGGACGACGATGAGCACCTCGGCCACCTCGAACGGCTTGACCAGGTAGTCGGCCGCCCCCAGCCGCATGGCCTCCACCGCCGACTCGATGGTGCCGTAGGCCGTCATGACCACCACCGCCAGGTCCGGGTGCTCGGCCTTGAGCCGGCGGACCAGCTCCACCCCGTCCATGCCCGGCAGCCGCTTGTCGGTCAGGACCAGGTCCACGTCCTCGCTCTTGAGCAGATCGATGGCGTCCTCGCCGCTGCCGGCCGTCTGCACGTCGTAGCCCTCCAGCTCGAGCGCCCGGCGGAGCGGCCGGAGGAAGATGTCGTCGTCCTCCACGATCAGGATGCGGTGCTTCATGTCCGGCTCCTCAGGCCACGGGGGCGGGGGCCCGCAGCGGGGCCCGCGGGATGACCAGGCGGACCCGCGTGCCCCGCCCGGGCGCGGTGTCGATCTCGATCTCGCCGCCGTGCAGGTCCATGATCTTCTTCACGATGGCCATGCCCAGCCCGGTCCCGGTCGGCTTGGTGGTGAAGAACGGCAGGAAGACCTTCTCCCGCTGCTCGGCGTCCATCCCGGCGCCGTTGTCGCTCACCTCCACCACCACCGCCGAGCCGCGCCCGTAGAGGCGCACGTCCACCCGGGGATCGGGCCGGCGCTCCGTGGCCTCCAGGGCGTTCTTGAGGACGTTGACGAAGACCTGCCGGAGCCGCGGCCCGTCCACCGTCGCCACCAGCTCGCCGTCCAGGCCCTCGACGGTGACCCGGATGCCGCGCCGGGCGCCCTCGCCGGCCACGTGCTCGGTCACCGGCCCCAGGATGCGCGCGATGGGGTACTCCTGCAGGTCGAGCCGCGTCTCCCGCGCGTAATCGAGGAGCGCGGCCACGATGCCCTCGATCTCGGCGATGCCGGACAGGATCGACTCCGCCATCTCGTGGGCGATCCGGCCGCCGTCGAAGCCGCCCGAGGACAGCAGGCGGGTGGCCATCTTGATGCCGCCCAGCGGGTTGCGGATCTCGTGCGCCACGCCGGCCGCCATCTCGCCCAGCGAGGCCAGCGTCTCCCGCTGGATGAGCCGCTGCTGGGTGGCCACCTGCTCGGTCAGGTCGCGCAGGACCCCCACCGTGCCCAGCACCTGCCGGTGCGCATCGAAGACGCAGGAGATGGCCAGGTGGGCCGGGAACCGCTGGCGCCGCCGCGTGAGCGCGTGGACCGTGCCCCGCCACGCCCGGCCGGCGGCCACCATCTGCTGGATGGCCGCGCCGACCCGCCGCCGGTCGGCCTCGTCGAGGACGTCCAGGTACGTGCAGGTGGCGGCCTCGGCCGCGGTGAGGCCGAGCAGCCGCTGCCCGGCCGCATTGAGCGTCACCAGCCGGCCCTGCCGGTCGGTGGTGAAGATGCAATCGTCCACGCTGTCCACCACCGAGGCCAGCAGCTCCTGGCTCTGCCGCAGCGAGCGCTGCATGGCCTGGAACGACTCCACCAGCTGGCCGGCCTCCGCCTTCGAGATCGTGAAGCGGTCCTCGATGATGTATCGCGCGGCGGCGGCGCCCAGCGAGGCCGCCAGCAACCGCTCCAGGCGGATCCGCAGGTCGAGCAGGTCGGGCACCGTCAGCTCCCGCGGCGCCTTGCCCGCCAGCAGCTCGGCCAGGATGGCGTCGGCCTCCTCCTCCGGCACGTAGAGGTGGATCAGCCGCTCGATCTCCGGCACCGAGAGGATGGCCGGCATGGCGGCCGGCTCCGCGTCCGGCCCGCCGACGAAGGCCGCCGCCTGGCTGCGCTCGTCGGCGTCCTGGGTGGTGAGGATGGACACCAGCAGGTAGGCGCCGACGTTGAGGAGCAGCGACCAGAACACGCCGTGACTCAGCGTGTCCAGGCCCTCCAGGCCCAGCAGGGCCGTGGGCCGCAGCCACCGGACGCCCAGCGGCCCCTCGGCCAGCAGCGCGGGCGAGGCCAAACCCTCCTTGACCAGGGCCGGGATGATGAGGGTGTAGAACCAGGCCGCGAAGCCCAGCGCGATGCCGGCGAAGGCGCCCTTCCGGTTGCCCCCGCGCCAGTAGAGGCCGAAGAAGACCGCCGGCGCGCACTGGGTGACGGCGATGAAGGACAGCAGGCCCATCTCGACCAGCAGGAGCTGCCCGGCCTCCATGTAGGCCCAGACGAACCCCAGGATGACCACCACCAGGATGCCCAGCCGGGTGGAGGCCAGCGAGACCCAGTACACCTCGGCCAGCCGGGACCGGCGCAGGATGAAGGGCAGGACGATGTCGTTGGAGATCATCTTGGACAGGGCCAGCGAGTCGACCACGATCATGGCCGTGGCCGCCGAGAAGCCGCCCAGGAAGACCGCCACCGCCACGAAGTCGGCCCCCACGCCCAGGGGCAGGGCCAGGATGAAGCCGTCGGCGCCGGCCGGACCGCCGAAGGTCAGCAGCCCGCCGAAGGCCACCGGCAGCACGAAGAGGTTGATGGCCAGCAGGTAGAGGGGAAAGGCCCAGGCGGCCGTGACCACGTCCCGCTCGCGGGGGTTCTGCACGACCAGGACGTGGAACTGCCGGGGCAGCAGCATGACCGCGGCCATCGAGATCAGCAGCATGGCCGCCCACCGCGGGTAGGAGGCCGCGGGCGGGCTGCCCAGCGTCAGCAGCGCGGCCCAGTCGGGGTGGGCGGCGACGCGGGTGAAAATGTCGGCGAAGCCGCCGAACACGCCCCAGGTGACGAAGGCGCCGGCCAGCAGGAAGGCCAGCAGCTTGACGATCGACTCCACCGCCACCGCGGTCATGAGCCCCGTCTGCCGGCGCGTGAAGTCCAGGTTGCGGGCGCCGAAGATGATGCCGAAGAGGCCGAGCACGCCGGCCACCAGCAGGGCGGGGTCGAAGTCCGACAGCATGGAGTCGGCGGGAAACATCATCCGGAAGGTCGTCGAGACGGCCTTGAGCTGCAGGGCGATGTACGGGATCATCCCGCACACCACGAGGGCCGCCACCAGGCAGCCCAGCCCGGCCGACTTGCCGTAGCGGCTGGCGATGAAGTCCGAGATGGTCGTCGTGCGCTGCTCCTTGGCCACCCGGATGAGCTTGCGGAGGGCGACCGGCCACAGCAGGGCCACCAGCGCCGGCCCCAGGTAGATCGTCAGGAACTCGAGCCCGTGGTTGGCGGCCAGCCCCACGCTGCCGTAGAACGTCCACGCCGTGCAGTAGACGGAGGTGGCCAGCACGTAGATCAGGGTCCGGAGCGGGGGCGCGTGGAGGCGGTCGCCGAAGCGCTCGGCCACGGCGGCGACCAGGAAGAGGAAGACCAGGTAGCCGAGGAGGATGCCGACCAGCGCCGGCGGGCTCACGGGGGTTCCTCGTCGGGCAGCCGCCGGGCCACCCACGCCAGCAGCGCCACGGCCAGCGCCCAGACCGCGAACAGGTAGAGGACCAGGAGGGGGACGCCGGCCACCAGGACGGGCCGGTTGGCGAGGGTGAGCAGGGGCCAGAGCAGCGCCGCCGTCAGGAGCGCGAAGCACGCGGCGAGCAGCTCCCCGACCCGCACGGGCCTACCCCCGGAGGGCGCGCGGCGCCTGGGCCGGGCGTGGTCGCCGGCGGGCGACGCCCGACCGGATCGCCGCGTCGGCCACCGCGGCCGCGACCGCCTCCGGCACCCGGCGGTCGAAGACCGACGGCGTGATGTACTCCTCGCTGAGCTCGCTCTTGCTCACGATGTCGGCCAGCGCGTGGGCCGCCGCGATCTTCATGGCGTCGTTGACGCGGCGGGCCCGGACGTCCAGCATGCCCCGGAAGAAGCCGGGGAAGCCGTTCACGTTGTTGATCTGGTTGGGATAGTCGGAGCGGCCGGTGGCCATGACCCGCACGTGGCCGGCGACCTCCTCGGGCTGGATCTCCGGGATGGGGTTGGCCATCGCGAACACGATCGGGTCGCGGTTCATGGCCTTGATGTCCTTCAGGGACACGACGCCGGGACCGCTGAGGCCGATGAACACGTCGGCCCCGGCCAGGGCGTCGGCCACCGACCCGCGCAGCCGGCGGGGGTTGGTGTGGCGGGCGAACCAGGCCTTCATCGGGTTCATGTTCTCGGTCCGGCCCTGGTACAGGATGCCCGTGCGGTCGCAGCCGATGATGTGCCGGGCCCCCACCTTCATGAGCAGCCTGGCGGTGGCGATGCCGGAGGCGCCGGCGCCGCAGAAGACGATCCGGGCGTCGGCCAGGCGCTTCTTGACCACCTTGAGGGCGTTGAGCAGCGCCCCCAGGACGACCACGGCCGTGCCGTGCTGGTCGTCGTGGAAGACCGGGATCTCGAGCTCGCGCTGCAGGCGCTCCTCGATGTCGAAGCAGCGCGGGGCCGAGATGTCCTCCAGGTTGATGCCCCCGAAGACGGGCGCGATGGCCTTGACGATGCTCACGATCTCGTCCACGTCCTTGGTGGCCAAGCAGATCGGGAACGCGTCCACGCCGGCCAGCTCCTTGAACAGCAGCGCCTTGCCTTCCATGACCGGCTGGGCGGCGCTGGGCCCGATGTCCCCCAGCCCCAGGACGGCCGAGCCGTCGGTCACCACCGCCACGCAGTTCTGCTTGATGGTGAGGGCGTAGGCCTTCTCGGGGTCCTCGTGGATGGCCAGGCAGACGCGGGCCACGCCCGGGGTGTAGGCCATGGAGAGATCGTCCCGCGTCTTGACGGGCACCTTGCCGCGCACCTCGATCTTCCCGCCCAGGTGCATCAGGAAGGTGCGGTCGGAGACGTGCAGGACGCGGACCCCGGGCAGGGTCCGCAGGCGCTCGACGACCTGCTGGCTGTGGCGCTCGTCCCGCGCCTTGAACGTCAGGTCCCGGGTGATGGTGCTCTTGCCCACCTCCACCAGGTCGATGGCCCCGATGTCGCCGCCGGCCTTGCCGATGGCGGACGTGACCCGACCGAGCATGCCGGGCTGGTTCTGGATCTCGAGGCGGACGGTGACGCTGTAGCTGGCGCTCGGGGCGTTGATGGCCATGCAGCCTCCCTGCTCGCCCGGGCACGGCCCGTGGCCGAGTGCCCGGTATTGTAGCGCCGTCGGCGCCCGGAGCGGTCGGAGCCGTCGAGGCGGAGGCGGCGGCGGGCGGCGCCGAGGGTGAGGCGCCAGCGGGCCAGGCAGGGATTGCGAGCCATCGTGCCCGCACGCTCCGCCCGCGTTGCGGGCCCTGCCGCGCGCATAGTAGGCTCAGGCGGATCGGCGCCGAAGGGAGGAGTCTCACCATGATCGACGTCAAGACGGCCGACCGGGAGCTGACGACCTACATCCGGCCCCAGACCTTCCCGGTGGCCATCCGGATGCTGCGCCCCGGGGAGGAGATCCCCGAGAAGGCGAAGCGGCCGGCCAGGGATTTCAAGACGCTGAGCATGAATTGCCAGGTGATCGACATGGCGCGGCGGTACGGCTGGACCATCGCGCTGACCCGCGACGACCACATCTGCTCCCTGGGCATCGCCGCCCTGGGGTTCGAGAAGCCGACCCACCTGCACGCCTCCGGCACGCTGTGCGAGGGGATGTACACCGAGACGAAGGAGGCCGGCCAGCGGTCGGAGGCGGCCGTGGACCGGTTCCAGCCCGGCGAGTACTACGCGCTCCTGGTGGCTCCGCTCGACCGGGCCACCTTCGAGCCGCACCTGGTGTGCATCTACGCGAACCCGGCCCAGGTGATGCGGCTCACGCAGGCCGCCCTCTGGAAGCGGGGCGGCAAGCTCACGTCGTCCTTCGGCGGCCGGGTGGACTGCTCGGAGATCATCGTGACCACGATGCAGACGGACCGGCCGCAGGTGGTCCTGCCCTGCTCGGGCGACCGGATCTTCGGCCAGACCCAGGACCACGAGATGGCCTTCACGATCCCCTGGAGCCAGATGGAGGAGATCATCGAGGGCCTGCGGGGCACCCACCAGGGCGGCATCCGCTACCCCATCACCCAGTTCATGGAGTACGAGGCCAAGATGCCGCCCCGCTACCTGGAGGCCAACCGGGTCTGGGACGCCGAGAAGGGGCGCGCGGCCTACACCCCCCGGGACCGGGTGGTGGCGGCCTACAAGCGCAGCTTCGCGGACCGCGTGCCCGTCTACCCGATCGTGGCCTCCTTCGCCGGCACGCTCGACGGCCTGTCCATCGAGGAGTACTGCACCAGGCCGGCCCGGGCCATCACGGCCATGATGAACTACTACGAGCGCTACCAGCCCGACGTGGTGCTGGCCTACAACGACCTGGCCAAGGAGGCGGAGGCGTTCGGGTGCCGGGTCAAGTACTCCGACTACGTCGTGCCGTCCATCGACACCCACGTGCTGGCCGAGGACAAGGCGCGGCTGGCCCGCCTGCCCATGCCCGATCCGTACCGCACCGGCCGGCTCCCCGGCTTCCTGGAGCAGTGCGAGGCGCTGGTGAAGGCCAAGCCGCCCACGGCCATCGGCGCCGTCGCGGTCGGTCCCTGGACGATCGCCATGCTGCTGCGGAACCCGGAGCTGATGCTCCTGGACACCTTCGAGGATCCGCAGTTCATCCACGATCTCATGACGGTGACCACCGAGTTCTGCAAGGCGTGGGGCGAGGCCATCGTGAAGACCGGCATCGGGCTGAGCTTCTCGGAGCCCACCGCGTCCATCAGCCTGATCTCACCCGACAACTACCGGCAGTTCGTGGCCCCCTACCACCGCGACCTGGTGGCGCACTTCAAGGCCCGGAAGGTGGGGGTGACGACGCACATCTGCGGCACGACCTACCCGATCTACGAGGACCTCATCCAGTGCGGGTTCACCACGGTCTCGTTCGACCTGGACCAGCAGGCCGATCCCGCGCTCTACGTGGACCAGCTGGCGCGGTTCATCCAGGTCTCCCGGGGGCGGGCGGTGGCGATCGGCAACGTGGACGCCACCCGCTTCGAGAAGACGACGAAGGAGGCGATGGTCGCCGAGGTCCGCCGCTGCCTGGACACGGCGGCCCGGCACTCGGCGTTCATCCTGTCCACGTCCTGCGAGATCCCGCCGCGCTCCGATCCCCAGGCCGTGCAGTGGTTCATGGACGCCGCCCGCGAGTACGGGCGCTACGACCGCATCTTCGGGTGACGCGCACGCGCCAGCCGCCCGGCTGGCGCGTGCGGTTCCGGCTTCAGGTCGGCCGCGGCCGGCCTACCAGCGGACCGGCTTCGAGGGCCGGTGGGCGTAGCCCGACTCGCGGCCCCCGCCGCGGCCCCCGCCACCGCCCGGACGCCCACCGCCGCCGGGCCGCCCGCCCCCACCGCGCGGGCCCTGCGGGTTCGAGACCTCCACCGTGATCCGGCGGCCGTCCAGCTCGCGCCCGTTGAGCTGCGAGATGGCGTTCTGCGCCTCCTCGGCCGTGGCCATCTCGACGAACCCGAACCCCCGGGACTGCCCGGAGAACCGGTCGGTGATGACCGTGGCCGAGAGGACGTTGCCGCTCTGGGCGAAGAACTCCTTGAGCCCCTCGCTGGTGGTGGAGTACGAGAGACCGCCGACGTACAGCTTGGATGCCATGGTACCCTCCTCGACCTCTCTTCCGACCCATGCGTCACGCGCCCCGCGAACGGAAGAGAGCACCCTCGACGGGAGGCGAGGTCCGGCCGGAGAACAGCGGACGCTCCCAGTGTACACGGCCGGCCCGCTCGCGCAAGCAAGGTCGGTGGGCGCCCCGGCCTAGCGCCACTCCTCGGGCTTGATCTGGTAGGCGAGGATCTTCCGGTAGAGCGTCTTGGGATCGATGTCCAGCAGCGCGGCCGCCTTGCCGCGGTGGCCGCCGACCTGCCGCAGCGTGCCGACGATGTGCTGCCGCTCCATGGCTTCCAGGCTGCCGGCCGCGGCCGTCGC
>JBBIIW010000077.1:0-9614 GCA_037446305.1 Candidatus Rokuibacteriota bacterium | reverse complement strand
GCGGCGCTTGAACTGGGAGACGGCGCCGTGATACCCGAGCGACGGCGCCAGCAGGGGATCGAGCGCGGGTGATGGTGTGGCGATCGGCATGCCGTCCCGGCGAGGCAACGGCCGTGCCACGCCGGGCGCCCTGGACGACGCGGGCTTGCGCGCCGGTGCGGCGCGGACCTGCCCTGCCGGCGCAGCAGGCTACCTCGCCGGCTGGGCACCGGCCACGACAAAAAGAAAGGACCCGCGAGTGCGGGCCCTGGACGCGGGCGCCGGCCGGGCGCGGCTAGTTCTTCTTGGCCGGCTGAACGCCCGGGTTGTCCTTGAAGAACTGCTTGTTGATCTCGATGAAGTTCTTCCACTGGTCCGGAACCTCGTCCTCCGCGAAGATCGCCTTCACCGGGCAGACCGGCTCGCAGGCCCCGCAGTCGATGCACTCGTCGGGGTGGATGTACAGCATCTCCGGTCCCTCGTAGATGCAGTCCACCGGGCACACCTCGACGCAGGACTTGTCCTTCACGTTGATGCAGGGCTCGGCGATCACGTACGGCATCGGGCTCCCCCTATTTCGAGCGGGCGGTTCCGGTCAGACCAGACGACATATACGCGACTTTCCCTACCCTGTCAACAACTTAGCCCACTCGGGACGGCTACTGGGTGCGCAGCCGGGGGTCGAGCGCGTCGCGCAGCGAGTCGCCGAACAGGTTGAAGGCGAAGACGGCCAGGCTGATGGCCAGCCCCGGGAAGATGGCCATCCAGGGCGCGGTCTCCGCGAACTGCACGGCGGCGCCGCGGAGCATGAGGCCCCAGGCGGGGATCGGCTCCTGCACGCCCAGCCCCAGGAAGGACAGCGAGGCTTCCAGCAGGATGGCCTGCCCCAGGAAGGCGGTGAGCAGGATCAGGTACGGCGCCATCACGTTCGGCAGCATGTGGCGCAGGATGATCCGGGCGTGCCCGAAGCCCGCCGCCCGGGCGGCGTCCACGTAGGGCATCTCGCGCACGCTCAGCGCGCTGGAGCGGATCACGAGCGCCGAGCGCGGGATCATCGGGATCGTGATGGCGGTGATCAGGTTCGGCAGGTTGTTGCCCAGGATGGCGACCATGGCCAGGGCCAGGATGATGAGCGGGAACGAGATGAACACGTCCATCACCCGCTGCAGGTAGAGGTCGATGCGCCCGCCGAAGTAGGCGCTGGCCACGCCCAGCACGGCGCCCAGCGTCGTGCCGAAGAAGGCGGCGCCGAAGCCCACGATGAGCGCCGTGCGCGAGCCGTACACGATCCGCGACAGCACGTCCCGCCCGAAGGCGTCCGTGCCCAGCCAGTGGTCGGCCGACGGCGCCGCCAGCATGGCCCCGAAGTCCACGGCCAGCGGGTCGTAGGGCGCGATGAGGGTGGCCGTGCAGGCCACCAGCAGCATCAGCAGGACGATGGCGGCCCCCGCGGCGCCCAGCGGACGCCGGCGCGTGAACTCCCCGACCACGGACGTCCACCGGCGCCGGGGCGGCGCCTCCAGCAGGTCGGCCGCGCGCTCGAGGGACGGGGTGATGGCCATGGCCGTCAGCGGTAGCGGATCCGCGGATCGAGCCAGGCGTACATCACGTCCATCAGGAAGTTGACGACGATGAACGTGGCCGCCGTCAGCAGCACCAGGGCCTGGGTCAGCGTGTAGTCGCGCCGGGCGATGGCCTCGACGAACAGCAGGCCGAGCCCGTTCAGGTTGAACACCTGCTCGGTCACGACCAGCCCGCCCAGCAGGAAGGCGAACTCCAGCCCGATGACGGTCACCACCGGCAGCAGCGCGTTCTTCAGCGCGTGCCGGGTCAGGATCAGCTTCAGCCACAGGCCCTTGGCCCGGGCCGTCCGGATGTAGTCCTCGCGCAGCACCTCGAGCATGGCCGAGCGCGTCATCCGGGTCGCCACGGCCGAGTAGCGATAGCCGACGGCCAGGGCCGGCCAGATGAGCTGGGCCAGGTTCTGCCAGGGATCGACCCAGAACGGCGTGTACACCATCGGCGGCAGCCAGCGGAAGATCAGCAGCAGCCCGAGGATGATCAGGATGCCGAGCCAGAAGGAGGGCGTGGCCAGGCCGGCGATGGAGAACACGCGCACGGCGTAGTCCGGCCAGCGGTCCTGGTTGAGGGCCGCGATGACCCCCAGCGGGATCGCCAGCAGCGTGGCCACGACCGTGGCCATGACGGCCAGCTGCAGGGACAGCGCCAGCCGGAGCTTGATCTCCTCGGTGATCGGCGCGCCCGTCCACATGCTGAGCCCGAGATCCAGCCGGACCAGGCCCCCCATCCAGTCCGCGAACTGCTTCCAGAGCGGCTGGTCGAGGCCCAGCCGGGCGCGCTCCATGGCCATCATCTGGCGGTCCACGAACTGGCCCTGGCCGGCGGCCACGAAGCGCGCCTCCACCACGTCGCCGGGGACGATGCGGAGCAGGACGAACGTCAGCACCGCCACCCCCAGCAGGGTGGGAATCATCAGCAGAAACCGCTTCAGGATGAACTTCCACATGATCGCCCTCGGAGAGGGCTTCGCCCCCTTCCGGCGGTCGCCCGGCGGGCCATCAGGCCCGCGGGGCGACCGGCCTGCCCCCAGACCGCCGGCGCCGGCGGAGCCGGCGCTCGGACTACTCCGCCAGCCAGACGACGTCCAGCGTGTTGTTCAGGTAGTGGCTCGGCGTGACCTGCCAGCCCCGCACCTTGGCCGAGTGCGGGATGATCCGGTGCCACTGCAGCGTCATCAGGTAGTGCGCTTCCTCGTCCAGCAGCCGCTTCTCGAACTGCCGCACCAGCTTCTTGCGCTCCTCGGGGTCGGTGGCCCGGGACTGCTTGTCGTACAGCTCGTCCAGCTCCCGGTCCGTGTAGCGGCTGTAGTTGGCCGGATTGCGGTCCTTGGACAGGAACTTGTAGAGGTCCAGGTCGGGTTCCACGATGTAGCCGCACTGGAAGTCCATGGCCGTCTCGAAGTTGCCGGGCCGGAGCACCTGCCCGTAGTAGGCCGCCGACTCCACGACCTCGTGCTTGACGTTGAGCCCGACCTGGCGCCACTGGTCGATCAGCCACACGGCCAGCGGCTCGTAGGGCATCGGGATGCCGCGGTTCTTGAACACGAACGAGAACCCGTCGGGCACCCCCGCGTCCCGCAGGAGCCGCCGGGCCTCCGCCCGCGACTTCTCGATGTCCTTCCAGTAGCCGGCCAGCTGGGCCAGCTCCTCCGGCGGCGTGGCGTACGGGGTGCCCGGGACCTGGACGCCGGCCACCTCCTTCACGATGGCGATCTGCGAGAGCGCCTTCGAGCCCGCGTAGCGGTCGATGGCCAGCGTGAGGGCCCGCCGCACGCGCTTGTCGTCGAACGGCTTCTTCTCGTGGTTGATGGCGACCATCAGGATGCAGTCCCACGGGCTCTCCTGCACCCTGATCTTGTCGCCCAGGGCGGCCACCAGGTTGTCCCGGTCCTTGGGGGCGAAGCCGCGGAACTGGATGTGGGCGCGCTCGCCGCGGATCAGGGCCACCTGGGCCGCCGTGTCGCGCACGAACAGAGCCCGGAAGCCGTCGAGGTACGGCTTGCCCTTGTCCCAGTAGTCGGGGTTCTTCTTGCCCACCACGTGCGAGCCCTTGACGTGCTCGACGAAAACGAAGGGCCCCGTGCCCATGATGTTCTTCTCGTACCAGTGCATGTCCTTGGCCAGGATGTCGGCCTTGTAGATGAAGTTCCAGGGCGAGGCCAGGGACGTCAGGAAGGAGCCGGACGGCCACTTCAGCCGGAAGCGCACGGTGGACGGGTCGGGGGCCTCCACCGCCTCCACCACCGCGTACTGCCCCTGCCGGCTGGAGCCGACGCCGGCCGGCGGGAAGATGATCTTGTCGTAGGAGGCCTTGACGTCCTTGGAGGTCATCTCGCTGCCGTCGTGGAACTTCACGCCGCGACGCAGCTTGAACGTGTAGGTGAGCCCGTCCTTGCTGATCGTCCAGCTCTCGGCCAGGCTCGGCACCGGCTTGGTGCCCGAGGGGTCGTTGGGATCGACGCGGAGCAGGGTGTTGTAGAACGGCGCGAAGGGGTGGATCAGCCCGAACGTCTCCTCCCGGTGCCCGTCGTAGGACGGCGGCTCGGAAGGCACCGGGAAGATCAGCTCCCCTCCGTACCTCGGCTTCTCCTGGGCAGCGGCCGGCACGACCAGGACCACCGCGAGCGTGAGGGCCAGCAGCGCTGTGACGCGTCGCATCAAGCACCTCCGTGGGCTGTTTGCGCCAGAACTCGGGCGACGAGACGAAGTGAGCGGCAAGGTACTCACTGGTCGGACCACCTGTCAAGCCAGGAGGCACGCCGCCCGGTGCCCCGGCCGCACCTCCCGCAGCTCGGGCACCTCGGCGGCGCAGCGCTCGACGGCGATCGGGCAGCGCGGGTGGAAGACGCAGCCCGGGGGCGGCCGGAGGGGGCTCGGGACCTCGCCGCCGAGCACCACGCGCTGCCGCCGCGCCTCGAGCTCGGGGTCCGGGATCGGGACGGCGGCCAGCAGGGCCTTCGTGTACGGGTGCCGGGGCGCGTCGTACAGCGACTTCCGGTCGGTGATCTCCACGATCTTGCCCAGGTACATCACCGCCACCCGGTCGGAGATGTGGCGGACCACGCTCAGGTCGTGGGCGATGAAGAGGTAGGTCAGCCCGAGCTCGGCCTGCAGGTCTTCCAGCAGGTTGATGATCTGGGCCTGGATGGAGACGTCGAGCGCCGAGACGGGCTCGTCGCAGATGATCAGCGAGGGCTCCATGGCCAGGGCCCGCGCGATGCCCACCCGCTGGCGCTGGCCGCCGGAGAGCTGGTGGGGATAGCGCTCGGCGTGCTGGGGCAGCAGGCCCACGCGCACCAGCAGGTCCCGCACGCGCTCCGCGCGGCGCGCCGGGTCGGGCACGATGCCGTGCACGGCCAGCGGCTCGGCGATGATCTGGCCCACGGTCATCCGGGGATTGAGCGAGCTGTAGGGATCCTGGAAGATCACCTGGATCCGCCGGCGGAGCGGCCGCAGGGCGGCGTCGTCCAGCATGGTCAGGTCGCGTCCCTCGAAGATGACCTGCCCGCTGGTCGGCCGCTCCAGCTGCAGGATGCAGCGCCCGGTGGTCGTCTTGCCGCACCCCGACTCGCCGACCAGGCCCAGCGTCTCGCCCCGCTCGAGGCTGAAGCTCACGCCGTCCACGGCCCGCACGATGCCCCGCGGCCCCCCGAACAGGCCGCCGCCGACGGGGAAGTGCTTGACGAGGTTGCGGACCTCGAGCAGGGGCTCGCTCATCGCTCGGCCGCCACGGCCCGCCCGCGGTCCTCGGCCAGACGCTCGGCCTCCCAGCAGGCGGTGACGTGGCCGTCGGTGCGGACGACGCGCAGCGGCGGAAGCTCGCGCAGGCAGCGCTCCACCCGGAGGCCGCAGCGCGGCGCGAAGGCACAGCCGGCCCCCAGGCGCGAGAGGTCGGGCGGCTGGCCCTCGATGGGCGCCAGGCGCTCCCGGCGCGGCTCGTCCAGCCGCGGCACCGAGCGCAGCAGCCCGACCGTGTAGGGGTGGCGGGGATGCGCGTACAGCTCGCGCGCCGTGCCGCGCTCGATGATGCGCCCCGCGTACATCACGTTCACGCGGTCGGCGTAGCGCGCCACGACGCCCAGGTTGTGGGTGATGATGAGCATGGCCACGCCCAGCCGGCGCGAGAGGTCCTTCAGCAGCTCCAGGATCTGCGCCTGGATGGTGACGTCGAGCGCGGTCGTCGGCTCGTCGGCCAGAATGAGCGCGGGGTTGCAGGCCAGGGCCATCGCGATCATCATCCGCTGCCGCATGCCGCCGCTGAACTGGTGCGGGTACTGCCGCAGGCGCCGCTCGGGGTCGGGGATGCCGACCATCGCCAGCAGCTCCGCCGAGCGCTGCCGGGCGGCGGCGGGCGCCAGGCCCAGGTGGATCTCGAGCCCCTCGGTCAGCTGCCGGCCGATGGTGAGGACCGGGTTCAGCGAGGTCATCGGCTCCTGGAAGATCATGGCGATCTCCCGGCCCCGGACGCGTCGCATCTCCTCCTCGGAGAGCGCCAGGAGGTCGCGGCCCTTGAAGAGCACCTGCCCGCCGACGATCCGTCCGCCCGGCGTGGGGACCAGGCGCATGATGCTCAGGGCGGAGACGCTCTTGCCGCAGCCCGACTCCCCCACCAGGGCCACCGTCTCGCCCTCGTTCACGTCCCAGGACACGCCGTCCACGGCGCGGACGAGGCCCGAGCGCGTGAAGAAGTGGGTCGTCAGGTTGCGGACCTCGAGAAGCTGGCCCACCGTGCGGGGAGTTTAGCACATTGGTCTGACCACTGTGCCCCCGCCCCCCTGCACGAGGCCCCGGCTGTCAGCCGTCAGTCGTGGCAGCGGGGCACGGCGAGATGCTGCCGGGCGGCGGGGGCCAGCGTGGCGTAGACGCGGCAGACCGACTCGGCCACGCAGGGCCAGCGATGGTGCTGCGCCCACCGCACGCCCTCCCGTCCCAGGCGCTCGCCGACCGCCGGGCTGTCCAGGACGTGGGCGATCCGCTCGGCCAGGGCCCCGGCGTCGCCGTCGGGCACCAGGAAGCCGGTGACGCCGTCCCGGATGGTGGTCTGCAGGCCGCCCACCCGCGAGGCGATGACCGGGCTGCCGCACGCCATGGCCTCGAGGGCCACCATCCCGAACGACTCGTAGTAGGAGGGCAGCACGGTGACGTCGGCGGCGGCATACCACGTGCGGAGCGCCTCCTGGGGCTGGGCGCCGACGAAGGTGACGGCGCCCTCCAGCCCCAGGGCCCGGGCCTGCCGCCGGATCTCCGCCTCGTGGCCGTCGAGCGGCTCGTCGGCCTCGCCGCCGACGGCCACCAGCCGCACCCGGCGGCCGCCGGCCCGGAGCCGGGCCACGGCAGCGAGAAGCGTCTCCAGGCCCTTGATGGGCGCCATGCGCCCCACGTACAGGAGGAGGGGGCCGGCGCTCAGCCCCAGGCGGGCGCGGGCCTGGGGCCGGGGCAGCGGCGCGAAGAGCGCGGTGTCGACGCCGCAGGGGATGACGGCGATGCGGGCGGGGGCCGCCGCGTAGTGCCGGACGAGATCCGCCCGCTCCACGGTGTTGGCGGCCACCAGACGGTCGGCCTCGCGGACGATGTGGGCCTCGGCCTCGAGGCGGGCGCCGGGCTCCCGCTCCCCGCCGCGGGCGCCGTTCTTCAGCCGTCCCAGGGTGTGGAACATCTGCAGGACCGGCACCGACCACCGGGCGCGCAGCGCGAGGCCGACGACGCCGGACAGCCAGTAGTGCGCGTGGATCAGGTCGTAGTCGGCGCCCCGGGCGATCCGCCACGCCTCCATGCCCTGCCGGAACTCGTCGAGGTGCTCCCGCACGGCCTCCCGCGGCACCGGCGCCTCGGGCCCCGCCGGCAGGTGCACGACGCGCACCCCCTCCGCGAACTCCACCACGCGCGGGATCGCCGGGTTCTGCGACCGCGTGAAGATGTCCACCGTCAGGCCCATGCGGCCGAGCTCGCGCGCCAGCTCCCGCACGTAGACGTTCATCCCGCCCGTCTCCTTGCCGCCCAGCGCGGCCAGCGGGCAGGTGTGCACGCTCAGCATGGCGACCCTCAGGCTCATGCGATCCGCACCGTGCAGACGTCCTCGGCGACCGGGCCGAAGTCGTACTTGTAGCGCTCCTCGCCCCGCAGGAAGTCGAAGCGGCGGCGGCCGCGGGCGATGGCGTCGCGGATCATGTGGGCCAGCAGGACGATCCCGGGCGCCAGGGCCGCCCGGTCGGGGTGGAAGCCGGAGTTGTAGACGCCGACCGTGCCGTTCCACTCCAGGGTCAGGAAGGAGGCCATCGCGCCGGCCGCGTCGTCCTCCAGCAGCCAGAGGCGGGCCATGCCCTGCGCGGCCAGCGCGCGCGTGACGCGGCGAAAGAACCCCTCCATCCGGGCGTCCATGAACCGGGCCTTGCCGGCCCGGGAGCGCCGGTGCAGATCCAGGAAGTCGTCGAGCCGGCGGTCGAGGGCGGCCGGCTCGTCGAGCGAGAGCACCCGGGCCCCGGGCACCTGCCGCTCCAGGCGGCGCATCTTCCGGGTCAGCTCGTGCCGCTGCTTGCCGGTCAGCCCCGCCAGGTATGCCTCCCACGTCCCGGGGAGGGTGAGGACCGGACATCGCTCCTCCACCGCCACCTCGGCCCTCAGGCCGACGCCGGTCGCCAGGCCGGGCACGGCGGTGACGGTCGGCGACGCCGCCGGCACCGCGTGGAGGTCCCAGGTGCCGCGGCCGGTGGCGCGGGCGGCCAGGAGCGCGCCCCAGGCCTCCACCTCGCGGCCCGCGAGGGCGATGAGGTCCAGGTAGTCGGAGACGTCAAGGCCGCCGATCAGACGCGCCAGGCCGGGCTCCTCCTCGTAGAGGGGCAGCAGGGCGAGCCGCTCACCCTGCTCGGCCACCTCCCAGATCTCGAGCCGGCGGCCCTGGCCGAAGGCGCGCACCCACTCGTGCTGCCAGGTCCAGGTCAGGAACGGCGAGCGCGCGCGGGTGCGGGCATGGAGGCCGCCCCAGGCGGTCGGACCCACCGCCTCCAGGCGATCGTGGATGTCGACCTTCACAGGTCGTCGCTGCTGGACCCGGACGCCGACGGCTCGCCCTCGTCCGCGCCCTCGCCGCCCGCCTCCGCCATGGCCTCGTCCACCGCCTCCTCGAAATCGTCCCCCATCTCGTCGCCGAGCTCGCGGCCCATCCGCTTCATGAAGCGGGCGACACTGGCCGGGTCGTTCTCGTCGACGTCACCGAGGGCGGACGGGTCGGCCAGGGACTCGAGGCGGGCTTCCTCGGACTTGACGGTGGCGAAGCGGGACATCAGACGCGTGAGGGCGGCGCCGCCGCAGCGGGGACAGGCGGGCTGGGCGGCCGCCGAGGGCCTGAGCACGAGCAGGCTCACCGTGCGCCGGCAATCGCGGCACTCGTACTCGTAGATCGGCATCCGCGGGAAATTCTAGCACGCGCGTCACGCGTGTCGCGGTGGCCGCCCGGCCCTGCCGCGGTGTCACGGCGCCATCACCGGGGACCGTGCCCGCGCTCACCAAGTGCGCGTCGCACAAGGGCCCGGCCGGCAGGCATCCTTCTTGAACGCCGCGTCCGGTGTGATCACCCGCCAGGTCCAGGACACCGGGCCGGGGATCGACGAGCGCGAGCGGCTGTTGATCGAGGCCGTGATGTCCCTGGCCCGGACGCTCCGCGACGAGCGGGACCGGCTCACGGAGCGGCTGCGCGATGTCGAGAACCAGCTGACGACGCTGGTCACGCGCCTGGACGCGCGCCGCCTGGACCCGACGCCCACCGAGTAGCGCCCAGCAGCGTCTCCAGTCGTTCCACCGCGCGTCCCCAGTCGAAGGCCGTGGTGACGTGCGCCCGGCCGGCCGCGGCCAGCCGGGCCCGCAGGGGCGCGTCGCGCGCCAGCCGCTCGAGCCTGGCGGCCAGGTCGGCCACGTCGCGGCACCGCGCGACCAGGGCCGTCTCGCCGTCACGCGCATACTCGCGACAGCCCCCGTTGTCGTACGTCAGCAGGGCCGCCCCGCAGGCCATGGCCTCCATGGCCGGCACCCCGAGCCCCTCGGCCCAGGACGGGCACAGAT
>JBBIIW010000076.1:0-9627 GCA_037446305.1 Candidatus Rokuibacteriota bacterium | reverse complement strand
GCCGGCCGGCCGGCGCCGGCGGGCCCCGGCGACCTCCCGCACGGCGCGGTGGTGATCGCCGCCATCACCAGCTGCACCAACACCTCGAACCCCTCGGTGATGCTGGCCGCCGGGCTGCTGGCGCGCAACGCGGTCGAGCGGGGTCTCCGGACCCGGCCGTGGGTGAAGACGTCACTGGCGCCCGGCTCGCGCGTCGTCGCCCGGTACCTGGCCGAGGCCGGGCTCCAGCCCTTCCTCGACGCGCTCGGCTTCCACCTGGTCGGCTACGGGTGCACGACCTGCATCGGCAACTCCGGTCCGCTGCCGGAGGCCGTCTCGCGGCAGATCGCCGAGCACGGCCTGGTGGTCTGCGCGGTGCTGAGCGGCAACCGGAACTTCGAGGGCCGCATCCACCCGGAGGTGCGGGCCAACTACCTCATGTCGCCCCCGCTGGTCGTGGCCTACGCGCTGGCCGGCCGCATGGACCTGGACCTGCTTCGAGACCCGCTGGGGGAGGACGCCGGGGGCCGGCCGGTCCGCCTGGCCGACCTCTGGCCGAGCCCCGAGGCCGTCGAGGCGGCGGTCGCCGCCGCGCTCCGTCCGGAGATGTTCCGCGAATCCTACGCGGACATGGAGGTCGGGGACGAGGCGTGGGCCGCGCTCCCGGTGCCGGCGGGCCAGCGGTATCGCTGGGAGCCCGGCTCGACGTACGTGAAGCGGCCCCCGTACTTCGACGGCATGGCCCGCCAGGCGCCGGCCACCGTGCCCGACATCCGCGGCGCCCGCGCGCTCCTGGTGCTGGGCGACAGCGTGACCACCGACCACATCTCGCCGGCCGGCAGCATCCGGCCCGACTCGCCCGCCGGGCGCTTCCTGATCGAGCAGGGCGTGAAGCCGGCCGAGTTCAACTCCTACGGCGCCCGCCGCGGCAACCACGAGGTCATGGTGCGCGGCACGTTCGCCAACGTCCGCCTCCGCAACCGCCTGGCACCCGGCACCGAGGGCGGGTTCACGACCCACCTGCCCTCCGGCGAGGTCACCACGGTCTGGGAGGCTGCCCTCCGGTACCAGCGGGCCGGCACGCCGCTGGTGGTGCTGGCCGGGCACGAGTACGGCTCCGGGTCGAGCCGGGACTGGGCGGCCAAGGGACCGGCGCTGCTCGGCATCCGGGCGGTCCTGGCCCGCAGCTTCGAGCGCATCCACCGGACGAACCTCGTCGGCATGGGGCTGCTGCCGCTCCAGTTCCTGGACGGCCAGAGCGTCGAGACGCTCGGCCTCACGGGCCGCGAGACCTTCGAGATCCTGGGCGTGGATGCCGCCGTCCGGGCGGCGGCGCCCGCCGGGCGCCGGGTGCGCGTGGTGGCCCGCCCCGACGACGGCCCCGAGGTGAGCTTCGAGGCGCTGGTCCGTATCGACACCCCGCAGGAGGCGGAGTACTACCGGCACGGCGGCATCCTGCTCTACGTCCTCCGCCGCCTGCTCGACGGCGAGGCCCGCCCGCCGGCCGCCGGGCTGAGCGTGACGGTCCCCCGCCCGCCCGCGCCGGACGCCCCGCCCTCCGACCCCGACCGGATCGTCGACGTGAGCTCCATGGCCTCCTTCCCCGCCAGCGACCCGCCGGCGTACTGAAGAGAGGCCCGATGGCCACGAGACCAACGGAGGATGCCATGCCCCAGTGCGAAGTGTGCGGCAACGAGTACGACAAGGCGTTCGAGATCATCGCCGCCGGGAACCGGCACGTGCTCGACAGCCTCGAGTGCGCGATCCACCGCATGGCGCCCGTGTGCGAGCACTGCGGCTGCAAGGTGGTGGGACACGGGATCGAGGCCCGCGGGCACTTCTACTGCTGCGCGCACTGCGCGCGCAGCGCCGGCGTGACCGGCGTCCAGGACCGGGTGGAGGGCCGCGCCGCCTGAGCGATCCCCGGCTAGGGCCGGCGCCGGGAGCGGGGCGCCGGCCCGTCCACCTCCGCCAGGAAGTCCAGCGCGGCCCGGGACCACGCCCCGGGCTGGTCCCGGTTGGCGAAGTGGCTGGCCGGTGACAGGACGACCAGCCGCGAGCCGCGGATCTTCCGGTGCATCACCTGCATGGGGCCCAGCGAGGGATCGCGGTCGCCGCCGATGAGGAGCACCGGCATCCGGAGCCGCGGCAGCCGGTCGGTGATGTGGTCCATCGCCAGCAGGGCCCGCAGCGAGTTCGCGTAGCCGATGGGCGTCAGCTTCCGGTAGTAGGCGTAGAACTCCTCGCGCGCGCCCGGGTCGAGCGCCACCCGGGCCGCCACGTTGGGGTTGGCGGCCATGGCGAACTCGGCCATGGCGTCCATGCCCTGCCCGAGCGTGATCTCGATGGAGCGGACCCGCATCACCAGGCTCTCGACGGACATCGGCAGCCCCGAGGCCGACCAGGAGTTCGTGACGAGCAGCGAGCGGACGCGGCGCGGGTACCGCAGCGCGAACCGGGTGGCGATGCCGCCGCCCAGCGAGAGCCCGCCCACGTGCGCCCGCCGGAGCTTCAGGTGATCGAGGACCGCCCGGAGGTCCTCCGTCCAGTGCGCGAAGGAGTACCGGGCGGGGTCCTCGGGGCTGTCCGAGCGATGGTGCCCGCGCGGCTCCCAGAGGACGAGCCGGTGCCGGGCGGCCAGAGCCTCGCGATTGACGTCCCACATCCCGGCGTTGCCCCCGATGCCGTAGGCCAGGACGAGCGGCGTGCCCCGGCCGTGCTGCTCGTAGTAGATGCGGACACCGTCGGCGCTGCGGGCGTAGGGCATGGGTGACCTCCGGCGCCGACTATAGCGCGCCGGAGGCGGCGACCGGATCAGGGCCGGGCGGGACCGCGGGGCCGCGACACGATGTAGTGCTTCTCCTCCGACGGCATCTCGATCTCGGTGGGCCTGGGCTTCGGGGGCGGGCCGGCGCAGGCGGCCAGGACAAGGGCGAGGACGGCCAGCAGCCAGCTCCGCGAACTTGACATCGCTCCCCCCGGGCCGCAGGGCTGCCCAGGTCGCGCAGGGAGGATGCCAGGTCAAGCGAATCGCCGGGTTGGCGCGCTCGCCCCCGGCTCAGCCGGCCGCCCCTGTCAAGGACGTTGACAGGGGCGCCTGGCGCCGGCGGTACTGCCCGGCGAGCCACAGGGCCAGAAGCAGCCACGCCGCGGACAGCGGCACCATCGTCAGGGCCAGGCCCGGCAGGCCGAGCCCCAGCCAGGCGACGCCGGTGTAGGACCAGGCGCCGAGCTGGTCCCCGACCCGGTACACGAACGTGTCGTTGAAGTTCTTCGCCTTGTACTTGTCCGCCCGGGACAGCACCGTGTAGAGCGCCTCGCGGGCCGGGCGCTGGATGGCGAAGTTGCCGGCGCGCCGGAGGACCTGGAAGGCCACCAGGACGGGCAGGACGGGCGCGGCGGCCAGGACCGCGAAGCCGGTCAGGCTCAGGCACGGCAGGAAGGCCAGCCCGGCCGCCAGGCCGAGCCAGCGGAGGATGCGTCCGGTCAGGAACAGCTGCGTGACCAGCGTGAGGACGTTCACGGCCAGGTCCATGGCCGCGAAGACGCCGGTCCGCCCGGCGCGATCGCCCTCGAAGGCGCGCGCGACGATGGCGGCCTGCTGGAAGTACAGGAACGTGGAGGCGATGGTGAACAGGAGCATGAGGGCGGCGATGCCCAGCAGGTAGGGCGAGCGGGCCACGTGCCGGATGCCGTCCAGCACGCGGCCGCCGATGAGGCCTCCCTCGCGGGCCGGCGGGCCGCCGCGACCATCCGGCGTCTCCGCGCTCGCGGCCCGGGCGAGGTGGACCGCCTGGCCGTCGAGGGCGCGGGCGGCCCGGGCCGCCAGCTCGAGCAGCAGCCCCGAGACGAGCAGGAGGCTCACCGGGCCCACCAGGCCGACGAGGACGGTGGTGATGGTGGAACCGAGGATGGCGCCCAGGGTCCCGCCGACCGCCACCAGCCCGAACAGCCGCTGGCTCTGCGCCGGCTGGTAGAGGTCGGCCATGAGGGACCAGAAGACCGAGACCACGAACAGGTTGAAGACGCTCGTCCAGATGAAGAACACCCGGCCGACCCAGACCGCGGCCGCGGCGTCGGTGGCACCGAAGAGGAGGTAGAAGAGGACGAGATTCAGGATGAAGAACCGGTAGACGAGCGGCACGAAGCGGCGCCGCGGCAGCCGGGCCACGAGCGCGGTGAACAGCGGGTGCACGAGCAGCGTGCCGGCCAGCGTGCCCGTGAAGAGCCAGGCCAGGTTCTCGACGCCCCCGGCCACCCCCGCCTCGTCCCGAACCGGCCGGATGACGTAGTAGGCGGAGAGGATGAAGAAGAAGCACGCGCAGGACCAGAGCAGGGCCGCGGTCTCCCGGGCCCGGACGTCGACCGCCCGCCCGAGCAGGCGGGCCAGGGCGCCGGTCATCACCCTCCGCTCACGGGGCGTCGATCCGGGGGAGCCGACATGGGCGTCATTGTCCCCCAGGTCGGCCGGTGCCGAAACGACGGCGGCCGCGCCCGCTCACCACGGGCGCGGCCGCCGGAGCAACCGTCGGAGAGGACGCTTACTCGTTACCGGGCGCCTGCAGCTCGACCTCCTGGACCGGCGTGGGCTCCCAGCGCAGCGTGATCTCGCGCTTGATGGGGCGGCCGTCCCGGTCGACGTTGCCGGTGTCGAAGACGACCCGGGTTCCCTCGAACGCGACCGCCGTCGCCGGGTACTCGGGGGTCGTGGGCACCATCACCGTCTGCTCGCGGATGCCGCCGCCGGCGCCGGCCACCCGGGTCTTCGACTCGATGGGCACGCACTGGCCGAAGTTCGTGCCGGCCGCGCCGTAGGAGCCGCCGCACCAGGCCGCGACGGGCTCGGCCGTCGAGTCCTGAGCCGCGGCGACTGCCGGGACGGCCAGGAGCGCTGCGATGAACACCACCATCCACGTCCGCTTCATGCCCCCTCCTCCGTGCATTGGGAGTCACTGCGCCTGACACCACCTTTCGGTGTCCGGACCGTGCCGGGGAGCAACGGCAATGCCAGGGGTGATCCCTCGCGACGGCGAGGACTTAGGGCCGGCCGACGCGGGCCGGTGCGCGGAAAGGGCTCCCGGACCGATGCCGGATTGGCAGCGCCGGAGACCGATTGGCGCCGGCGTCCGCTATTGCTCTCTCATGAGAGCAGAGGCCGGCGGGGCCTGCCTCCCCCCGCCGGGTGCACCTCGCGCCGGTCGGCGCTCATCGGGCCGGTCGGTTCTCCGCGGGCGCCGGGCCCCGGGCGGCGCCGCCTGTTCGATCAGCTCGATGAGGGCCCGGGCGCTGGCCGAGAGCGTGCGGCCCTCGTGGTGGATGACGTGGAAGTGGCGCTGGATCCGCAGGCCGCGCAGCCGCAGGGCCCGGAGCCGGCCGCTCTCCACCTCGCCGCGCACCGCGTGGACGGAGACGAAGGCCAGCCCCAGGCCGGCCATGACCGCCTGCTTGATGGCCTCGGTGTGCTCCAGCTCCATCGCCACCGGCGCCGACACGCCGGCTCGCTCGAGCGCCCGCTCGGTCACCCTCCGGGTCGCCGACCCCTCCTCCCGCATCAGCACGGGCACGCCCCTCAGATCTCCGGGCGGGATCTCGCGGCGCCCGGCCCAGGCATGGCGGGGCGGGACGATCAGCACCAGCTCGTCGAGCAGCCCGGCCGCCAGGCACGCCTCGCCCGGCGCCAGGCCGTGTCCGCCGACGATCCCCAGGTCGATCTCGTTGCCGCGCAGGCGCCGCTCGATCACCGCCGAGTTGGCGATGTGCAGGCGCACCTCGATGCCGGGATACCGCGCCCGGAACGCGGCCAGCACGCCGGGCAGGACGTAGGTCCCGGGCGTCGTGCTGGCGCCGATGACGAGCGACCCGCGCTGGAGCCCCTGCAGCTCGGCGACCGCCTGGCGGGCGCCGTCCAGCGTGGCGAACACGCGGAGGGCGTGCTCCTCGAGGAGCCGCCCGGCCTCGGTCAGCACCACCCGGCGCCCGAGCCGGTCGAGCACCCGGACGCCGAGCGCGCGCTCCAGGTCGGCGACGTGCTGCGACAGCGCGGGCTGGCTGGTGTGCAGCGCCTCGGCGGCGCCCCGGAAGCTGCCGGCGCGGGCGACGGCCAGGAACACCTCGAGCTGCCGCAGCGTCATGCGGGATCAGCCTATGCTTATTGGTCCGATAAGAAAAGAGTATTGGCGCTTATCGGACGGTCGGGGGTACGAGAAGGGCAGGCGCCCCCCGGGCGCCGGGAAAGGAGACCGCCATGATCTTTCGCCAGCACCTCGTTCCCCGGACCGGCTGCGCCAGCTACGTCCTCGGCTGAGGGGGCGCCAGGGCCTGCGCTGTGGTGGATCCACAGCTGGACATCGAGCCGTACCTCGAGATCGCGGCCGAGAAGGGCATGAAGGTCACGCACATCTTCGAGACGCACGTGCAGGCCGACCACCGCTCGGGGGCCCGCCGGCTCGCCGAGGTCACCGGCGCCCCCATCCTGGTGCACGAGTCTGCCGGGGTGGCCTTCCCGCACGTGCCGCTGGCGGACGGCGAGGAGCACGAGCTGGGCAACGTGGGCGTGACCGTCCTGCACACCCCCGGGCACACACCGGACAGCATCTCGCTCCTCGTCACCGACCGCACCCGGGCGCCCGAGCCCTGGTTCGTGCTCACCGGCGACACCCTCTTCGCCGGCTCCGTCGGCCGGCCCGACCTGCTCGGGCCCGGGTCCGAGACCGCGCTGGCCGAGCAGCTGTACGACAGCCTCCGCGGCAAGCTCCTGACCCTGCCCGACCACCTCGAGGTCTACCCCGCCCACTTCGGCGGCGCCGCCTGCGGCAAGGGCCTGTCCGGCAAGCCGCACTCCACGATCGGCTTCGAGCGCCGGTTCAACCCCGCGCTGCAGCAGCCGTCGAGAGCGGCCTTCGTCCGCTTCGTCCTCGCCGACCTGCCGCCCGAACCGCCGGCCTTCGCCGAGAACCGGCGGCTGAACCTGGCCGGGGCCTGAGCCACGCGGGCCGGTGAGCGAGCCGCAGCTCGGCCTGCGGGCCAACTGGCCGCAGTTCACCCTGCTGGTCGTCCTGAACGCGTTCGTGGGCGCCATGGTCGGGCTCGAGCGCACCGTCCTGCCCCTCCTGGGCGAGCAGGAGTTCGGCCTCGCCTCGCGCACCGCGATCACGTCGTTCATCGCGAGCTTCGGCGTCACCAAGGCCGTCCTGAACCTGGTGGCCGCCCGGATGTCCGACCGGATCGGCCGCAAGCCCATCCTGGTGGCCGGCTGGGTCCTGGCCCTGCCCGTGCCGTTCCTCCTCATCCACGCGCCGGCCTGGTGGTGGGTGGATCTGGCCAACGTCCTGCTGGGGGCCAACCAGGCGCTGGCCTGGTCCATGACCGTCATCATGAAGGTCGACCTGGTCGGGCCCCGCCGCCGGGGCCTGGCCCTGGGCCTCAACGAGTTCGCCGGCTACCTGGCGGTCGCCGTGACCTCGTGGGCCACCGGCTACCTCGCCGCGGAGTACGCGCTGCGGCCGCAGCCCTTCTACCTCGGCATCGGCATCGCCGCGGCCGGACTGGTCGTGTCGGTCCTCCTCGTGCGCGAGACGCGGGGCCATGCGCGCCTGGAGGCCGCGCAGGGCGCGACACCGGGGTCGTCTGTGCCGCCGCCCCGGCTCGCGCGCATCTTCTACGCCACGAGCCTCGGGAACCTGAGCCTCTTCGCCGCCTGCCAGGCCGGCCTGGTGAACAACCTGAACGACGGCATGGCCTGGGGCATCTATCCCCTCTTCTTCGCCGCCCACGGGCTGGCGGTCGAGCGCATCGGGGTCGTCAAGGCCGTCTATCCCGGGGTCTGGGGGCTGCTGCAGGTCGTGACCGGGCCGCTCTCGGACCGGATCGGACGCAAGGGGCTGATCGCGGCCGGGATGCTCGTGCAGGCAGCCGGCATCTGGCTCACCGTGCTCGTTCCGACCTACGCGGCCTGGCTCGGCGGCGCCGCCCTGCAGGGGCTGGGAACGGCCATGGTCTATCCGCCGCTCCTGGCCGCCATCACGGATCATGCCCACCCGACGTGGCGGGCATCGAGCCTGGGCGTCTACCGCTTCTGGCGCGATCTCGGCTACGCCGTGGGCGCGCTGCTGGCGGGCGTGGTGGCCGATCTCGTGGGGCTGGCGGCAGCCATCCACCTGGTCGCCGCGCTCACGTTCCTCTCCGGTCTGGTCGTCGCCCGGGTGATGGCGCGTCCCGTCCCGACCCCGGTGCTCCGCCCGGCCTCGCCGGGGCTATAGCCGGTAGAGCATCCAGTAGATCACCACGCCGGTGATCGAGACCCAGAGCCAGATGGGCAGTGTCCAGCGAGCGACCCGGACGTGGCGGTCGAAGCGACCGGACGCCGCCCGCCAGATGGTCGTCAGGGCCAGCGGCACGATGACCGCCGCCAGCACGACGTGGGTCAGCAGCAGCGAGAAGTACACGGGCCGGATCCAGCCCTGGCCGGTGAAGGGCCGCGAGCCGGCGTGGTAGTGGTAGATGACGTAGGCGACCAGGAACAGCGTCGAGACGCCGAAGGCGCCCAGCATGCACGCCAGGTGGGCGGCCACGCGGCGGCGGCGGATGAAGAGGAAGCCCGCCACCAGGAGCCCGGCGCTGATGCCGTTCAGCGTCGCGTTCAGCGCCGGCAGGCCCGAGACGTCGAGGCCGCCGGCCGGAGTCCGGGGCCCGAGCAGCAGCAGGCCCACGCCCAGGACGACCGCCGCCGAGACGAGGGCGATCGCCCAGCTCGCCGCCCGCTCGCTCACCGCCGGCCCCGCAGCTCCTCGCCGAAGGCCTGGAGCCCGCCCAGGACCGCGAGCGGCGCGGCCTGCCCCAGGCCGCACAGCGAGGCGAGCTGGATGGTCTCGGCCAGCTCCCGCAGCCGCGGCTCGACCTCCGCGCCGGCGGCCAGCTCGTCCAGCAGGGCCAGCAGCCGGGGCAGGCCCTCGCGGCAGGGCGTGCACTTGCCACAGGACTCGCGCGCGTTGAAGGCCACCAGGCTCCTGACGATGTCGGGGACCGAGGCTCCGGCGGGGATGGCCACGATGCCGCCGGTGCCGGGCGAGACCTGACCGCGCGGCGCCGTCGGCACGCCGAAGAGGGCGGCGGGCACGATGCTGCCCGAGGGCCCGCCGACCAGCGCGCCCTTCAGGGGCTGTCCGTCGGCCGGGCCGCCCGCGATGTCGTGGAGCAGGTGGCTCAGGGTCACCCCGCCCCGCGCCTCCACCACGCCCGGGCGGCGGAGCGGTCCCGAGAGCCCGAACACCTTCGTGCCCGGCGCCGCCTCCACGCCCAGGGCCGCGAACCAGCGGCCGCCGCGGCTCACGATGTGCGGGACCGCGGCCAGCGTCTCGACGTTGTTGATCACGGTCGGCCGGCCCCACAGCCCGGACTCCACGGGGAATGGCGGGCGCGTGCGGGGCTGGGCCCGCCGTCCCTCGATGGACTCCAGCAGCGCCGTCTCCTCGCCCAGCACGAATCCGCCGGCCCCCCGGCGGACCTCGACCTCGCACCGGAACCCGCGGCCCAGGATGCGCGGGCCCACCAGCCCCGCCCGCCGCAGGTAGCGGAGCACCAGGTCCTCCACGGGAAGGGCGGTGGTGGCGCGCACGTACGCCACCCCGCAGCGGGCGCAAAACGCACGCG
>JBBIIW010000075.1:0-9672 GCA_037446305.1 Candidatus Rokuibacteriota bacterium | reverse complement strand
TGGGCCGCGCACCTGGCGGAGGAGCACCAGAGCCGGCTGCTGCTGCTCCACGCCTACCACCTGCCGGTCGAGTTCCAGCAGCTCGAGGGGGCCTACCTGCCGCAGGACTTCTGGGCGACCGTGAAGACGGAGGCGGAGACCCAGCTCGCGCACCACGCGGCGCAGCTGCGCGCGCAGGGCCTCGAGGTCGAGGCGGTCGTGCGACAGGGCTATCCGGCCGCGGTGATCGTCGACGAGGCCACCGAGCGCCACGCCGACCTGATCGTGATCGGGACGCGCGGCCTCTCGGGCTTCAAGCACCTGCTGCTCGGCTCGATCGCCGAGCGCGTGGTGCAGAAGTCGCCCTGCCCCGTGCTCACGGTGAAGACGCGCGACTGAGCCTCGGGGACGCAAGCGAAGCGCGCAGCGAGGCGTAGCCGAGAGAAGTCAGGGGCTCGGTTTGCGGCCGGTGTACTCCACGAACGCGCCCGGCACGACGACCTGCGCGCGGGCGTCCTCGAAGCCGACCTCGGAGAGCACGCTCACGATGGTCTCGGGCGGCACGGCCTTGTCGACCGTGTCCCAGTAGTAGTCCATCAGCTCCTTGGCCTCGCGGCTGCCCGTCGCGACCAGGGTCATGCCCGGGATCAGCTTCGCCCACACGAAGCGGGTCATCTTCTGGCCGAGCGCCGAGCGCGGCACGTGGCCCTCGAGGATCCAGACGCGGCCGCCGGGCTTGAGCACGCGCAGGTACTCGGAGAACGCGGCGCGCAGGTCCGAGACGTGGCGCAGCGCGATGCCCATGGTGACGAAGTCGAAGAAGTCGCTGCGGATCGGGAGCGCCTGGCCGTAGCCGCGCACGCGCGGGCCCTTGAAGACCTTCGCCGCCTCCGCCAGCATGCCCTGGCTCGGGTCCACACCGGTGATGTGTGCGGCATCCAGACCCAGTTCGAGGGCCGCTTTGATCATCAGCCCGGTGCCGGTCGCCACGTCGAGCAGCCGCATGCCGGGCTGGAGGCCGGCCCGCCGGAGCACCCAGCGCCGGTAGAACCGCCCGGAGCCGAGCGAGCCCAGCCCGCACACCAGGTCGTAGTGGCGCGCCGTGCCGTCGAAGAGGGCGGTGACGAAGGGGCGGCGCTCGCGCTCGCTCGGGTAGTAGGCGGGCAGGACCGGGTGCGGCGGCGTCCCCGACATGCTGCCGCCTACCATAGCAGGTGGCCGGCGGCCCGGACGACTGCCGGGGGCGGCCGGGCGTCCCGGCCGGCCGGGCGTCACATGAAGTTGCGCGTGTGGAGCGCCGACAGCTGCTCGGCCTCCCGCTCGTCGAAGCCGAGCCGCACGAGGCGCCGCGCGCGGCCGGCCGCCATGTCGGCCTCGAGGGCCTGGACGCGGGCGTGGCCCTCGGCGATCGCCTTCGGGGCCCACTCGCCGGCGGCCAGCAGCACCAGCGCGTCGAACACCTCCTCGTTCAGCCCCGCCGTCTGGCGCAGGCTGTCGTGGCGCCGGCCGATGGCGGCGGCCAGCCGCCGGCGCAGTCCCGGGTCGTGCTGCAGGTGCGCCTGCAGGTGCGCCATGCCGAAGGCCACGTGGCGCGCCTCGTCCTGGGCGGCCAGCCGGGCCACCTGGCGCGTCACCGGATCCGGCCCGCAGGCCTGCAGGAAGCCGAGCAGGTTGAGGAACGTGCCCTCGCCCAGCACCGAGAGCAGGAAGGAGGCCACCGCGAAGTCCCGCTCGTCGAGCAGCGTCTTGAGCGAGGCCTGCCCGCTCGCGGTGGACAGCCCCAGGCGCCGCCCGCGCAGCGTGGCCCGCCGGGTGAAGACCTCCACGTGCCGCGCCTCGTCGGCGACCTGGACCGCCAGCACCTGGACGACCTCGCGGAAGTGCGGGTGCACCTGTCCCAGGAAGCGGGCCGGCACGACCAGCGCCGCGTTCTCGTTCTCGATCAGGTACGTCATGATCTGCACGACCGCGTCCTCGACCTCGGGCGGCAGGTCGAACGGCGCGTCCCAGTCGATGGCGGTGGCGGGGTCCCACTGGGCGGCCGCCGCCTGCGCGTAGAGCCGGGGGGCATCGTCGGCCCACACCTCCTCCTTCGCGGACAGCGCGAAGTCGAACTCGGGCGCTCCCGCCTCCACGGTGGCGCCCCGGGCGGCCAGGCCCCAGGCCGCGCGCGGGCGCGCGTGGACGGCGCCGGGCTCCGCCGCGAACGGCTGCCCGGCCTGCTCGGCCCCGCGCCAGCGGCCGCTCTCGGCGGCCCCCCGCACCACCCAGCCGATCAGCGGCGACGGCGCTCCCGCGGCGCCCGCCGAGGCCAGCACCACCCTGTGGCCCTGGGCCCGAGCCCAGGCGGCCAGGTGCACGGCGGCGTGGGGCGCGCGGCCGTGGACGGCCAGGCGGCCGCCGACGGGCACGGCGCGCAGCGCGCGCTTGATCAGCAGGTGCGCGCCGCGGTCGAGCCCGACGTCCTCAATATCGATAATCGGCACGGAGGATCCGGCCATCGCGATCGTAGAACTCCAGCGCGTCCACCGCGGCCTCCAGGGTGCGGTATCCCTCGACGCGGCCCGGCGTCCATTCCTTCAGCCCCTCGAGGTCGAAGAGCTGGCGGACCGCGGGGTCCCTGTACGACATCGCGAGCAGCAGGCGCTCGAACCGCCGGGTCGGCTCCGGCGGCGCCGCCGGGCCGGCCGTCATGTTGCAGTGGTCGTACCGGGCGGTCTGGACCAGGATCCGGGTGGCGCCGGCCGGCAGGAGGCCCTCCCGGGCGAAGAGCAGGTGATTGGCGTCGATCATGCAGGCGGCGTCGACGGCTCCGGCCATGAGCGCGCGGGCGGCGTCGCGCTCGCCGCCGATGTGGTCGCCGTGCTTGCCGGGCAGCACGTCGAAGCGGCGGACCTCGAAGTCCACGCCGGGCGCCAGCCCGTGCTCGCGCAGGTGCGCCAGGGGAATCAGGGTGGCCTGCGGCGAGTCCACGGCGCCCACCCCGACCCGCCGGCCCTTGAGATCGGTCACGGCGTGCACCGGCCCGTCCCCGCGCACCACGACGAGAGAGACCAGGTCGCGGTCGGTGTCCCGCATGGCGAGGGCCCGCACCTGCTGCCCGCGCGCTCGCGCCAGCCGGGCGGCGCGGATCCAGGCCAGCGGCGAGTTCCAGGCCACGTGGCAGTCGCCGTCCAGGAGGGCCTCGACCTGGCGCTCGTAGTTCGAGTAGAGGACGTAGTCGAACGCCAGCCCCTGGCCCTCGAAGTACGCCTTGAAGCCTTCCCAGATGGTGACCACCTTCGGGTCGTAGGCGACCGCGGCCAGCACGAGCGGGCTCCGGCTCACGGGATCCTCCGTGTCATGCGAAGAGCGGCAGGCCGCACATGGCCTTGCCGATGAAGTCGTACAGGGCATCGGTGGTGGGCGCCATCACCGTGGCCGCGCGGGCGTCGCGGAAGTGGCGCTCGACGCCGACCTCCTTGCGGAAGGCGGCGCCGCCGCACACCCGCATGGCGAGGTCGGTCACCTCGGTCGAGGCCTCGCCGGCGGCGGCCTTGACCTCCAGGAGGCGGAGCATGGCGTCCGCGCGCCCGGTCTCCAGCGCCGCCAGCGCGTCAAGCAGCAGCCCCCGGACCATGTCCGCCTTCACCCGCATGCGCGCGAGGTGCGCGCGCGTGGTGGGCTGGTCGGCCAGCGTCTGCCCGAGGTGCTCGAACCGGGTGGCCGCGGCGTGCGCGGCGCTCTTGGCGATGGCCGCCTCCATCGTGCCCACCGAGAAGCCGGCGTTCATCAGCTGGAAGTACGGGAGCACGACGCCCATCATGATGTCGAAGCCGCCGCCGTCCGGGCCCAGCCGGTCGGCCTCCTCCACCAGGACGCCCCGGGCGGTCACGGGGCTCGAGGCATTGCCGCGCAGCCCCAGGCCGTCGAACGCGCTGGGGATGCTGAGCCCCGGCGCCCTGGCCGGCACGAGCCACAGCGTGCTGGCGCCCTCGGCGGCCAGCGGCCGGCTCGACCAGACGTAGGAGTCGGCCTCGCCGGCCGAGGTCACCCAGCTCTTGCGGGCGTCCAGCCGCACCCGGCCGCCCTCTCGCGTGGCGGTGCTCACCGGGGCCCAGAACTGGCTGCGCGAGCCGACCTCGGAGAAGGCCAGCGTGGAGAGGTGCTCGCCCCGCGCGATCTGCTCCCGCACCCGGCGCGGCCCGTGCGCCTCGATGACGGCGGTCGCCGCGTAGTGCATGCAGACCACCATGGCCGTCGAGGCGCACGCCCGGGCCAGCGCCTCGTCGGCGAGCGTCGCCGCGCGATGGCTCTGGCCCAGGCCGCCGACCTCCCTCGCGCTGATCAGGCCCAGCAGCCCGGCCTTGCCGAGCGCCTCGACGGCCGCGCGCGGGAAGGCGCGGTCCTCGTCCACGCGCGCCGCGGCCGGCGCCACGACCTCCTCGACCACGCGGGCCAGGGCTGGCATGTCGGTCATGATCGGTCCTCCGGGTGAGTGGTGACCGCGCGCGGCGCGCGGGCAGGATCACTGTACCGGACGCCGGCGGGCAGACAAATCGGTAGTGGCGATGGGTTTCCCGCGACTCATCGGGAGGGCCCCGCGCGAGCGGGGCGCTACGGCGTGGCGGCGGCGGGCGCCGTCGTCGGCGGCCGGGTGGCGAGCGGCTCCTCGCGGATCAGCATGGCCAGCCCGGCGGCCAGGAAGGCCATGAAGGCCGCCGACACGAAGGCCGCCGTGTAGGCGCCGGTCCACTCGAAGATCCAGCCGGCCAGGGCGGCGCCGAGCGCGGCGCCGACCTGGTGCGAGAAGAAGATCCAGCCCGACAGCTCGCCCACCGAGAAGCGCCCGTAGATGTTGGCGGTCAGCGTGGTGGTCGGCGGCACCGTCGAGATGTAGTTGAGGCCGAACAGGGCCGCCCACAGGTGCAGCGACGGGACGTCCCAGACGTAGAGCAGGAACAGCAGCGACAGCCCCCGCACGAAGTAGTAGGTGGCCAGCGGCCCCCGGCGCCCGAAGCGGTCGCAGATCCAGCCGGAGCCGATGGTGCCCAGCACGTTCATGGCCCCCATCACGCCCAGCGCGGCCGAGGCCTGGAAGGCCGTGAAGTTGTGCTCGAGGGCGTGGGGCATGAAGTGGGTGAGGACCATGCCGTTCGAGGTGTAGCCGCACACGAAGAAGGTGGCCATCAGGAGCCAGAAGGGCAGCGTCTGCGCGGCCTCCACGACGCCGACCCGGCTGGCGGCGGCGTGGGCCGCGGCCTGGGCGGCCGTCTGCACGGGCCCGGTGGCGCCGTACGGGCGCTGCCCGCGGTCCTCCGGGTTGTTGCGGACGAGCGCGATGGCGACGGGCACCACCAGCACCAACAGGCCGAGGCCGAGCCAGAGGAAGCTCGTGCGCCAGCCGAACCAGACCGTGAGGGCGGTGGCCAGCGGGATGACGATGAGCTGCCCGGCCGACATGCCGCCGGCGGCCAGCCCCATGGCCAGGCCCCGCCGGGCCTCGAACCAGCGGGCCACGACCGCCGAGCCGGTGGTCAGCGCGGCCCCGCCGGCGCCGACGGCCATCAGCACCCCGGCCGTGACGTAGACGTGCCAGAGGCTCTGGACGAAGGCGGAGCCGATGGAGCCGGCGCCCAGGACCGCGAGGGCGGCCGCGATCACGGCCCGCGGGCCGACCCGGTCGGCCAGGCGGCCGACCAGCGGGCCGGCGGCGCCCAGGACGAGCAGCGAGACGGCCGCCGCCCCCGACAGGGCGCCGCGGCTCCAGCCGAACTCGGCCTCCATGGGCTTGATGTAGACGCCGAAGACGGAGCGCAGGCCCGAGGCGGCCAGCATGCAGAGGGTGAGGGCGGCGAGGACGATCCACGCCGGATGCACCCCCCGCGGGCGAGTCATGTTGTTGAGATGCCATGGCCGGCGGGCCCGATTCGGCCCCCGACGCGCGGGCGTGCTAGGCTCGTCGCGTGCGAGAGGCGCTGGCCTTTGCGCTCTACCGCCTGGCCGTCAGGGCCGGCCGGCGCCTCACCCGGGCCTCCCCGGCCCGGGCCTGGAGCAACGAGGTGCTGGCGCGCATCGGCGCCCTGGTGGCGGGGGACGTCCTCAACGTCTCGGGCTGGCGCGATGCCGACAAGCAGGGCCGCCGCTACCGGGACTACTTCCCGAAGGCGCGCAGCTACACCGTCAGCAACTTCCCCTCGCCCCGCAAGGGGCTGGCCGACGTCCCCGACTCGCTGCCGCTCGACCTCACCCAGCCCGTCCCGGCCCACCTGCGCGACCGCTACGACGTCGTGTTCGCCCACACGGTGCTGGAGCACATCTTCGACGTCGAGCGCGCCGCCCGCGGCCTGGCCGCCCTCAGCCGCGACCTGGTCGTGGTCGTCGTCCCCCTGGTCCAGCGGCAGCACGGCCTGGACGAGGGCGAGGGCGACTTCTGGCGCTTCACGCCCATGGCGCTCGACCGGCTGTTCGCCCCGCACGGGGTGCGCCGCGTCTGGGCCGCCATGAACGAGCAGCCGTGGTGGGACGTCTACGTCGTCTGGGTCGGCAGCCGCGCGCCCGAGCGCTGGGCCCACCTCGCCCCCGCCGCGCCGGGGCCGCGCTAGCCGACGACCTCCGCCGTCCGGGCCCGCGAGAAGACGATCCGGCCGCCCTCGGCGTCCACGGTGATCGTGTCGCCCTCCCGGAACTCGTGCTCCAGCAGGCGCATGGCCAGCGGGTCGGCCACCAGGCGCTGGATGGTCCGCTTGAGCGGCCGGGCGCCGTATGTGGGGTCGTAGCCCTCCCGGGCCAGCAGGGCCTTGGCCGCGTCGGTGACCTCCAGCTCGAGCCGCCGGTCCGCCAGGCGCCGGCGCAGGTGGCCGAGCTGGATGTCCACGATGCGGTCCAGCTCCGCCCGCCCCAGCGGCCGGAAGATCACGATCTCGTCGATCCGGTTCAGGAACTCCGGCCGCAGCGTGCGGCGCAGCTCCTGCATGACGAGCGGGCGCACCTTCTCGGGCTGCTCGTACTCCCGGAAGATATGGGCGCCCAGGTTCGACGTCATGATGATGACCGTGTTGCGGAAGTCCACCGTGCGGCCCTGGCCGTCGGTGAGCCGGCCGTCGTCCAGCACCTGCAGCAGCACGTTGAAGACGTCGCCGTGGGCCTTCTCGATCTCGTCGAGCAGGATCACCGAGTACGGGCGCCGCCGGACAGCCTCGGTCAGCTGGCCGCCCTCCTCGTAGCCCACGTAGCCGGGCGGGGCGCCGATGAGGCGGGCCACCGTGTGGCGCTCCATGTACTCGGACATGTCCAGCCGGATCATGGCCCGCTCGTCGTCGAACAGGAACTCGGCCAGGGCCCGGGCCAGCTCGGTCTTGCCCACGCCGGTCGGCCCCAGGAACATGAAGGAGCCGATGGGCCGGTTGGGGTCGGCCAGGCCCGAGCGGGCGCGCCGCACGGCATTGGCCACCACCTGGATGGCCTCGTCCTGGCCCACCACCCGCTGGCCGAGGCGCTGCTCCATCTGCAGGAGCTTCTGGGTCTCGCCCTCCAGCAGGCGGGTGACGGGAATGCCCGTCCAGCGGGCCACCGTGGCGGCGATGTCCTCCTCGTCCACCTCCTCGCGCAGCATCCGGCCGCCCGCCTGCTGCTGGGCCAGCCGGGCCTCCAGCTCCTGGAGCTGCCGCTCCAGCGCCAGCAGCGTGCCGTAGCGCAGCTCGGCGGCCCGGTTCAGGTCGCCCCGGCGCTCGGCGTCGGCCATGGCCTGCTTGGCCGCCTCGATGTCCTCCTTGATCTTGCCGATGCGCCCGATGCCCTCCTTCTCGGCCTGCCACTGGGCCTTGAGGGCGGCGGCCTTCTCCTTGAGGCCGGCCAGCTCGGCGTCGATCCGGGCCAGCCGCTCGCGGGCGCCCGGGTCGTCCTGGTCGCGGGCCACCGACACCCGCTCGATCTCGAGCTGCATGATGCGCCGCTCGGCCTCGTCGATCTCCTGCGGCATGGAGTCGATCTGCATGCGGATGCGGGCCGCCGCCTCGTCCACCAGGTCGATGGCCTTGTCGGGCAGGAAGCGGTCGCTGATGTAGCGGTGGGAGAGCACGGCCGCCGCCACCAGGGCCGAGTCCTTGATCTTGACCTTGTGGTGGACCTCGTACTTCTCCTTGAGCCCGCGCAGGATGGCGATGGTGTCCTCGACCGAGGGCTCGCGGACCATGACCGGCTGGAAGCGGCGCTCCAGGGCCGGGTCCTTCTCGACGTGCTTGCGGTACTCGTCGAGCGTGGTGGCGCCGATGCAGCGCAGCTCGCCGCGGGCCAGGGCCGGCTTGAGCATGTTGGCGGCGTCCACCGCCCCCTCGGCGGCGCCGGCGCCCACGATGGTGTGCATCTCGTCGATGAAGCAGATGATCTGCCCCTCGGACTCCGTGATCTCGCGCAGCACGGCCTTGAGCCGGTCCTCGAACTCGCCCCGGTACTTGGAGCCGGCCACCATGGCGCCGATGTCCAGCGCGATCAGCCGCTTGCCCTTGAGGCCCTCGGGAACGTCGCCGGCCACGATGCGCTGGGCCAGGCCCTCCACGATGGCGGTCTTGCCCACGCCCGGCTCGCCGATGAGCACGGGGTTGTTCTTGGTGCGGCGGGAGAGGACCTGGATGACCCGGCGGATCTCCTCGTCACGGCCGATGACCGGGTCGAGCTTGCCCCGGCGCGCCAGCTCGGTGAGGTCGCGCGAGTAGCGCTGCAGCGCCTGGTACTTCTCCTCCGGGTTGGGGTCGGTGACCCGCTGGGTGCCCCGCACCTCGACCAGGGCCCGGTAGATGCCGTCGGGCGTCACGCCGTGGGCGGCCAGGGCCCGCGCGGCGACGCCGTCGCGCTCCTGGGCCAGCCCCACCAGCAGGTGCTCGGTGGAGACGTACTCGTCCTTGAGGCGCTCGGCCTCCTGCTGGGCCCGCTCCAGCGCCGCCCGCAGCCGGTCGCCGATGTACTGCTGGCCGCCGCCCTGCACCCGGGGCAGCCGGCCCAGCTCCTGTTCCAGGGCCCGCTGGATGGCCTCCGGCCGCGCGCCCAGCTTGGCCAGGATGGGGCCCACCACGCCCTCGCGCTGCTGCAGCAGGGCCAGCAGCAGGTGCTCGGGCTCCAGGGCCTGGTGGCTGTGCTGGTCGGCGATGGACTGCGCCGCCTGCAGGGCTTCCTGCGCCTTCACGGTCAACCGGTCGAACCTGATCACGTCTCGCCTCTCATCCCAGGTAGGCGCGCGGGTTGTCGCGCCGCAGCGCCCGGAGTCGCTCGTACAGCTCGCGCTCGGCGGGCGTGAGGTCCGCCGGCAGCACGATCTTCACCCTCACCAGCTGGTCGCCGCTGCCGCCCACGCGGGGCCGCGGCATGCCGTAGCCGGGCAGCCGGAAGATCCGCCCGCTCGAGGTCCCGGGCGGGATCTTCATGGAGACCTTGCCCCGGAGCGTGGGTACCTCCACGGAGGCGCCCAGCGCGGCCTCGGGCGCCGTGATGGGCAGCTCCAGGTGGATGTCGTCGCCCTTCCGCTCGAAGAGCGGGTGGGGCGCCACCGTGACGACCAGGTAGAGGTCGCCGCGCTGGCCGGGCAGGCCGCCGCCCTCGCCGGCCACCCGCACGCGCTGGCCGGTCTTGACCCCGGCCGGGATCCGCACGTCCAGCTGCCGGCGCGAGCGCTGCCAGCCGCGTCCGCCGCAGGCGGCGCAGGGGCGGCCGCCGACGTTG
>JBBIIW010000074.1:0-9714 GCA_037446305.1 Candidatus Rokuibacteriota bacterium | reverse complement strand
CAGGCCCCGCAGAAGCGCACGGGCTCGACCACCACGCGGTCGCCGGCGGCGAAGCCGCTCCCGGCCGGCGCCGCGATCACCTCGCCGAACGTCTCGTGGCCCAGGATGCCCCCGCGCGGCACCCGGTGGTCGAGGTGCCCCTGGAAGATGTGCAGGTCCGTGCCGCAGATGCCGACCCGGCGCATGCGCAGCAGCGCCTCGCCGGGCCCCGGCCGGGGCTCCGCCACCTCCGCCGTGCGGAACCGGCCCGGGCCCTCGTAGAGCGCCGCGCGCATCAGGCGCCCCGCCGGGGGTAGCCGTGCCCCTTGAGGGCCTCGGCGATCTCGCCCAGGATCGCCGGATCGTCGATCGTCGCCGGCGTCGTGTACTCCAGGCCGTCGGCGATCTTCTTCATGGTCCCGCGCAGGATCTTGCCGGACCGCGTCTTGGGCAGGCGCTTGACGACGAGCGCGGTCTTGAACGCCGCCACCGGTCCGATCTGCTCGCGCACGCGCTCGATCAGCTCCCGGACGATCTCGGCCTCCGGCCGCTCGACGCCCGCCTTGGTGACCACGAAGCCCACCGGGATCTCGCCCTTGATGTCGTCGGCCACGCCCACGACGGCGCACTCGGCGACGTCCGGGTGCCCGGCCAGCACCTCCTCCATGGCGCCGGTGGACAGCCGGTGGCCGGCCACGTTGATGATGTCGTCCACCCGGCTCATGATGTAGAGGTAGCCGTCCTCGTCCTTGTAGCCGGCGTCGCCCGTCAGGTAGTGCCCGGGATGCTTCGTCAGGTACGACGACTGGTAGCCGGCGTCGTTGTTCCAGAGCGTGGGCAGGCAGCCCGGCGGCAGCGGCAGGCGGATGGCGATGGAGCCGATCTGGCCGGGCGGCAGCTCCTGGTTGTCCTCGGACAGCACCCGCACGTCGTAGCCGGGCACGGGCTTGGTCGGGGAGCCCGGCTTGACGGGCAGCAGGCCCAGGCCCACGCAGTTGGCGGCGATCGGCCAGCCGGTCTCGGTCTGCCACCAGTGGTCGATGACCGGCACGCCCAGCCGCTCGCGGGCCCAGAGCAGCGTGTCGGGGTCGCACCGCTCGCCGGCCAGGAACAGCGTCCGGAAGCGCGAGAGGTCGTACTTGGCGATGTGCGCGCCCTGGGGGTCCTCCTTCTTGATGGCGCGGAAGGCGGTCGGGGCCGTGAAGAGCGCGTTCACGCCGTGCTGGGAGCAGACGCGCCAGAAGGCGCCGGGGTCCGGCGTGCCGACGGGCTTGCCCTCGTAGAGGATCGTGGTGCAGCCCTTGAGCAGCGGGGCGTAGACGATGTAGGAGTGCCCCACCACCCAGCCGATGTCCGAGGCCGCCCAGTAGGTCTCGCCGGCACCCATGCCGTAGATGTTCCGCATGGACCACTTCAGGGCCACGGCGTGGCCGCCGTTGTCCCGCACCACGCCCTTGGGCTGCCCGGTGGTGCCCGAGGTGTACAGGATGTAGAGCGGGTCGGTGGCGGCCACCGGCACGCAGTCGGCGGGCCGGGCCCCGGCCATGAAGTCGTCCCAGTCCAGGTCCCGTCCCGCCGCCAGCGGGGCCCGCTCCAGCGGCCGCTGCAGGATCACGCAGCGCTCGGGCTTGTGGCGCGACAGCTCGATGGCGCCGTCGAGCAGCGGCTTGTAGGGGATGAGCCGGTTGACCTCGAGGCCGTAGGAGGCCGAGAGCACGAGCCGGGGCCGGGCGTCCTCGATGCGCTTGGCCAGCTCGTTGGCGGCGAAGCCGCCGAACACCACCGAGTGGATGGCGCCGATGCGGGCGCAGGCCAGCATGGCCATCACGGCCTCGGGGACCATGGGCATGTAGATGATGACCCGGTCGCCGCGCTCGATCCCCTGCCGGCGTAGCGCCCCCGCCACGAGCGCCACCTGCGCCCGCAGCTCGTCGAAGGTGAACTCCCGCACCGTGCCCGTGACGGGGCTGTCGTAGACCAGGGCGCGCTGCTTGCCGCGGCCGCGGTCGATGTGGAAGTCCAGGCAGTTGTAGCAGGTGTTGAGCATGCCGCCCGCGAACCAGCGGTAGAACGGCGGGCGCGAGTCGTCGAAGACCCGGTCCCACCGCCGGTCCCAGTAGATGTCCTCGGCCGCCTGGGCCCAGAAGGCCTGCGGGTCGCGCAGGGAGCGGGCGTACGTGGCCTCGTAGACACTCGTCATCGCCTGGTCCTCCTCGTCACCGGCTGCCCCCGCCGGCAAAGGTAGCCGCCCGGCGCGGCCCGGTGCAAGACCTCCGTGGCCCGGCGGCCCGGGGCTACGGCGCCACGGCCAGCGCGCGCAGGGGCGAGCCGGAGGCGCCCTGGATCTTGAGCGGCGGCACCACCAGCAGCGACACCCAGGCCCCGGCGTCGGCCAGCGGGTCGAGGTTCGCGTTCTCCATGATGTAGATGCCGTGGTCCACCAGCAGCATCATGTGGACGACGAACAGCTCCTTGCCGTAGGCGGCCGGGCGCTTCTCGAAGGTGGCGGTGTCGTTGCCGGCCAGGCGCACCCCCCGGGCGGCGATCCAGCGGGCCGCGTCGGGGCCCGGACCGGGTGACTGCTCGCCCAGGTACCGGGCGTTGTCCCGCCCGAAGTACCGTCCCCAGCCGGTGCGGATCAGCAGGGAGTCGCCCCGGCGCACCTCCACCCGCTGGGCCTGCATGGTCTGCTCCAGGTGGGCCCCGGTGATCTCGAACCCGGGCGGCAGCGGGTCCGGGCGCCCGCCGGCCACGTGGCGGGCGACGTCGAGGAGCACGCAGCGGTTCAGCACGAGGTCGAGCGGAAAGGCCTCGATGCCCAGGTTGGCACCGATCCCGGCCGGCGTGGCGGTGGCCTGGCTGGCCTCCACGCCGCCATGGAGCTTGAGGTCCCGGCCGATGTGGCCCAGGGCGTCCAGCGTGGGCGAGCCGTGCTGGCCGCTGAAGTACATGATGTCCGAGGCCCAGGACACGCGGCTGCCCGGCGCCTGGCCGAAGATCTCGTGCGTCATCCGGTGGGTGGCGTTGAGCGCGAAGGCGTACGGCGGGTTGAGGGACAGGATGGGTGCCCGCTCGTTCCAGACGAAGGACAGGTCGAACACCCGGGCCGAGGTCACCGCCCGCACCAGGTCCTCGGCCGACGGTCGCGGCTGGGCCCCCGCCGTGCTCGCCACTGCCGCCGCCCCCAGCGCCGCCGCCGCGCCGAGCCACTGTCGCCTCCGACAGGTCGTCCATGGCCGTCCCCCCTGCGCCCGGTGGCCCGGTCGGCCGGGCCGGAGAGCGCAGCGGAAAGGTACACTAGGGGGCAAACGCCGGACAGGGGGAGGCCCCCATGAGAGAAGCGGTCGTCGTCGCCAGCAGCCGGACGCCCCTGGCCAAGTCTCACCGCGGCTCCTTCAACATGACCCGCCCGGACGACCTGGCCGCCCATGCCATTCGCGACGTCCTGGGCAAGGTGCCCCAGCTCGATCCCCGCGAGATCGAGGACGTCATCCTGGGGTGCGGGCAGCCGCACGGGCCGCAGGGGCACAACGTCGCCCGGGTGGCCGCGCTCCGGGCGGGACTGCCGGTGACCACGCCGGGCACGACCGTCAACCGCTTCTGCTCCTCCGGCCTGCAGGCCGTCGCCATGGCCGCCCACCTCATCATCCACGAGGGGGCCGGGGCCGCCATCGGCGGGGGCGTGGAGTCCATCACCATGATGCAGCGGGACAACAGCCCCAACCCGTGGGTGAAGGAGCGCTACCCCGGCCTCTACATGGTCATGGGCGACACGGCCGAGGTGGTGGCCAAGCGCTACGGGATCAGCCGCCTCGCCCAGGACGAGTACGCCCTGGCCAGCCAGCAGCGCACGGCCCGCGCCCAGCAGGACGGCTTCTTCAAGGAGGAGATCGCGCCCATGCAGGTGCGCCGCGCCGTCCTCGACCGGAAGACGGGCGAGAAGATCGGCGAGGAGGACCATTACGTCGACCGCGACGAGTGCAACCGCCCCGACACCACGCTGGAGGGGCTGCTGGCCCTGCCGCCCCACTTCGACCGGACGTCGGGCCAGGGCACCGTCACCGCCGGCAACTCGTCCCAGCTCTCCGACGGCGCCTCGGCCACCCTGCTCATGGAGCGCCGGCGCGCGGAGGCCCTCGGCATCCGGCCCAAGGTGATCTTCCGGGGGTTTGCCGTGGCCGCCTGCGAGCCCGACGAGATGGGCATCGGCCCCGTCTTCGCGGTGCCGAAGCTGCTCGGCCGTCACGGCCTGCGCGTGGAGGACATCGACCTCTGGGAGCTGAACGAGGCCTTCGCCTCCCAGGTCGTCTACTGCCGCGACCGCCTGGGGCTGCCCATGGAGCGGCTCAACGTCAACGGGGGGTCCATCTCGATCGGCCACCCGTTCGGAATGACGGGCTCCCGGCTGGTGGGCACGCTGGCCAACGAGATGCTGCGCCGCCGGGCGCGCTACGGGGTGGTGACGATGTGCGTGGGCGGGGGCCAGGGCGCGGCCGGGCTGTTCGAGGCCTGCCTCTGATGAGCCTGGTCAAGACGTTCGCCGGCGCCTTCAACCGCGGCGACGTCGAGGGCCTCCTGGCCTGCTTCACGGCCGACGCGACGTACGAGGACGGCTTCTACGGCCCGCACGCCGGCCAGCCGGCGCTGCGCGAGATGTTCGCGCGGATGTTCCGCGAGGGGCGCGACTACCGGTGGGACATGGAGACCATCGTGGAGACGCCCGAGCGCGCGGCGGCCGAGTGGCGCTTCGGCTACGTGGTCACCGACGCCCTGCCCCGCAGCGCCGGCCGCCGCGTGCAGTTCCGCGGCATGAGCCTGTTCGAGCTGGCCGGCGGGCGCATCCGCGCCTACCGCGAGTACTTCGACGTGGGGGCGGCCCTGCTCCAGCTGGGCTTCGCGCCGGAGTCCATGGCCCGGGTGCTGCGCCGCCGACACGGGCTCTGAGCCGCGCTCAGAGCTGGATCCGCGCCCCCACCTCCACCACGCGGTCGGGCGGAATGTTGAAGTAGTCGGTGGCGGAGGCGCTGTTGCGGGCCAGGAAGGCGAACAGGCGCTTGCGCCAGCGCGCCATCGGCGCCGGGCCCTCGGGGACGATCCGCGATCGACCCACGTAGTAGGTCACCTCGCCGGGCGCCAGGCCCAGGTCCCGGCAGCACCGGCGCACGATCGCCGGCACGCTGGCCCGCTCCATGAAGCCGTACCGGGCCCGCACCCGGTAGAAGCCTTCGGGCAGGGCCTCGCTCTCCACCCGCGTCTTGTCGTCCACCTCCGGCGCGTCCTCCACCACCACCGAGAGCAGGATGACCTGCCGGTGCAGGGCCTGGTTGTGCCGGAGGTGGTACTGCAGCACGAGCGGGGCGCCCTCGACGTCGGCGGTGAGAAACACGGCCGTGCCCGGCACCCGGGGCGGACGCCGCTCGGCCACCTCGGCGATGAACCGGTCCAGGGGCTCCGCGGAGCTGGCCAGCACCCGGCCCAGGAGGCGAGCGCCGCGGTTCCAGGTGTCCATGACCACGAACATGCCGGCGGCCAGCGCCAGCGGCACCCAGCCGCCGCTCTCGACCTTGACCAGGTTGGCGGTCAGGAACGCCAGGTCGATCAGGAGGAAGAACGCGGCCACCGCGCCCGCCCGCGGCGACGACCACCCCCACCGGGCGCGGGCCATGACGAAGAAGAGGACGGTGCTGATCGTCATCGTGCCGGTGACGGCGATGCCGTAGGCGGCGCCCAGCGCGCTGGACGACTGGAATACCAGGACGATGAGGATGCAGCCGGCGGCCAGGGCCCGGTTGACGGGCGGCAGGTAGATCTGGCCGATCTCGCGCCGGGAGGTGTGCACGATCGTCATCCGCGGGCTGTAGCCGAGCTGGATGGCCTGCTGGGTGAGCGAGAAGGCCCCCGAGATGAGGGCCTGCGAGGCGACGATGGCGGCCGTGGTGGCGAGGACGATCAGCGGCGCCCGGAACCAGGCCGGGGCCAGCAGGTAGAAGGGATTCTCCACGGCCTCCGGATGGCGGAGCACCAGCGCCCCCTGTCCGAAGTAGTTGAGGACGAGGGCGGGGAAGACCACGGCGAACCAGGCCAGCCGGATCGGGGCCCGGCCGAAGTGGCCCATGTCGGCGTAGAGGGCCTCGGCGCCCGTCACGGCCAGCACCACCGCGCCCAGGACCAGGAATCCCGGGCCGCCGTGCTCGATCAGCAGGCGCGCGCCGGCCAGCGGGTTGATGGCGGCCAGCACCTCGGGGGCCCGGACGACCTCCACCGTGCCCAGGACGGCGAGGGTGACGAACCACGCCAGCATGATCGGCCCGAAGACGACGGCCAGGCCCGCCGTGCCCCGGTGCTGCAGCGCGAACAGCGCGACCAGGATGGCCAGCGAGAACGGGACGATCCAGGGCCGGAAGCCCGGCGCCACGACCCCCAGGCCGTCGGCGGCGCCCAGCACGGAGATGGCAGGGGTGATGATCCCCTCGCCGTAGAGGAGGGCGACGCCGAAGAGCCCGAGGGCGAGCAGCAGGCCCGGCCGGGGCCCGCGCCGCCCCGGACGCGGGCGCGTCAGCAGCGCCAGCATGGCGATGATGCCGCCCTCTCCCCGGTTGTCCAGGCGCATGATGAACACGATGTACTTGACGCTGACGATCAGGATCAGCGCCCACAGGATCAGGGACAGCACGCCCTGGACCGTGTCCGGCGTCGGCGCCAGGCCGTAGGCGGGATTGAAGCATTCGCGGAGGGCGTACAGCGGGCTGGTCCCGATGTCGCCGTACACGACGCCGACGGCGCCGAGGGACAGCGCCGCCAGCCGCCGGCCGCGGGGAGCCGCGGGGCGCCGCCACGACGAGCGCGGCGTGGCGAGCAGCGTGGTGGCGACAGGCTCTTCCGCCTCGTGCGTGGACGACGTCACCCGGTCTCGCTCCCGGGGGCCAATGGTACACGCCCGCGGCCGAGACGACGGCGCGCCGCCGCCACGGCTGGATCCCGTGGGGCCGGCCGTGGGGCGGCGCGCGCGAACGAACGGAGCGGGCCTACCGGGTGCTGCCGGGAGTGCTCCCGGGCGAGCGACCCGGCTGCGAGGACGGCTGCTGGCCAGGCGAGGCGGCCGGGGCGCCCGACTCCACGAGCGCGACGGCCACGGTCACCTGATCGCCCTGCTGGACGTGCTGGATGGCCTCGGGCGGGAACCGGACCGTCAGCGGTCCCTCGGGGGTGCTGAGGGTGATCCGGCCCGACTGCTGATCGACGCTCGTCACCTGGCCGGTGACGCGGGCGCTGAAGCCGCTGGCCAGCACGTCGGGCTGCCCGGTCTGCTGCTGCTCGCGCTCCATCGGCGGCTGGCCGCCCATGGGCGGCTGGCCGCCGTACTGCTGGCTGGATGGCTGCTGGCCGGACTGCCCGGCCGGCTGGGCGCTCTTGTCCGCGCCCCCGCCCGCCTCGACGGCCGGCGCCGCCAGGGCCAGCGTCAGAAATGCCGCCAGAACTGCTCTCGTCATGACGTCCTCCTTCGGCCCGTGGCCCTTCCAGGGCCGCGGGCACGACGTCACGACGTTGCAGGCTGCCTGCCACCGACCCCGGGGACCACCCAGGGCAGTTCTTGCTCCAGGCGCTCCTCGAAGGCGCGCAGCTCGCGCTCGTAGCCGAGGGTCAGCGCGATCTCGTCCTGGCCCGCCAGCAGCATCTGCCGGGCGAAGGGGTCGATCTCGAAGCGGTACGCGCGGCCGTCGGGGCCGGTCACCGTCCGGGACTCGAGGTCCACGGCGATGGTCGCACCGGGGCACTCGTGGAGCTGCCGCCGGAGCCCGGCCGCCTCCCCGGCCGGCAGGATGACGGGGAGCAGGCCGTTCTTCACGCAGTTCTGCCGGAAGATGTCCCCCAGGCTCGGGGCGATCACGCAGCGGATGCCGTAGGCGTCCAGCGCCCACACCGCCATCTCCCGCGACGATCCGCAGCCGAAGTTCTCCGCGGTCACCAGGATCTGCGCGTCCCGGTACGCCGGCCGGTTGAGGACGAAGTCCGGCCGCTCGGCGCCCCGGGCGTCGAAGCGGACGTCGTGGAACAGGAAGCGCGCGTACTCGTCGCTCCTGGGCTTGCGCAGGAAGCGGGCCGGGATGATGCGGTCGGTGTCCACGTTGGGCAGGTCGATGGGGGCCGCCACCGCCGTGAGCCGGGTGAAGGCGCGCATGCCCTACCCCAGCGTGCGGACGTCGGTCAGGCGTCCGGTGACCGCGGCCGCCGCCGCCATCGCGGGCGACATCAGGTGCGTGCGCGCGCCCGGACCCTGCCGCCCCTCGAAGTTCCGGTTGGAGGTCGAGGCCACCCGCTCGCCCGGGCGCGCGACCTCGCCGTTCATGCCCACGCACATGGAGCAGCCCGCCTCGCGCCACTCGAAGCCCGCCTCGATGAAGATCCGGTCGAGCCCCTCGGCCTCAGCCGCCTGCTTCACCAGCCCGGAGCCGGGCACGACCCAGGCCGGCACCACGGCCCGCCGCCCCCGCACCACCCGGGCGGCGGCACGGAGGTCGTCCAGCCGGCTGTTCGTGCACGAGCCGATGAACACCCGGTCCACCGTCACCGCGGTGAGCGGGAGCCCGGGCTCGAGCCCCATGTAGGCCAGCGCCCGCTCGGCGGCCTGCCGGCGGGCGGGGTCGCCGATCCGGGCCGGGTCCGGCACCCGGGCCGTGATCGGCAACGCGTCCTCGGGGCTCGTGCCCCACGTCACCGTGGGCGCGATCTCCGCCGCCTCGAGGGCGACCTCGCGGTCGAAGACGGCGCCGGGATCGGTGGGCAGCGCCCTCCAGGACGCCAGCGCCTGCTGCCAGCGCTCGCCCCGGGGCGCGAAGGGCCGGCCCTCCAGGTACGCGAAGGTGGTCTCGTCGGGGGCGATCATCCCGGCGCGGGCTCCGGCCTCGATGGACATGTTGCAGACCGTCATCCGCTCTTCCATCGTCAGGGCCCGGATGGCGGAGCCGGCGTACTCGATCACGTGGCCGGTGCCGCCGCCGGCGCCGATCCGCGCGATGACGGCCAGGATGAGGTCCTTCGCCGTCACGCCGGGGCCCAGCCGGCCGTCCACCGTGACGCGCATGGCCCCCGGCCGGCGCTGCCACAGGGCCTGGGTGGCCAGCACGTGCTCGACCTCGGTGGAGCCGATGCCGAAGGCCAGACAGCCGAAGGCGCCGTGGGTGGCGGTGTGGGAGTCGCCGCAGACGACGATCGTGCCCGGCAGGGTGAGCCCCTGCTCGGGCGCCATGACGTGCACGATGCCGCGCCGGCTGTCGCCGACGCCGAAGTAGGCGATGCCCTGGGCCGCCGTCTCGCGGGCCAGCGTCTCCAGCATGCCCCCGGTCTCGGCGTCGCCGGCGGGCGCGCCGGGCGTGGTGAGGACGTAGTGGTCGGCGGTCGCGAACGTGAGGTCCGGCCGGCGCACGCGGCGGCCGGCCCGGGCCAGGCGGGCCAGGGCGTGCGTGCCGCCCTCGTGCACCAGGTGGCGGTCCACGAAGAGCAGCACGTGGCCGCCCGGCCCCTCGGCGACGACGTGGCGGGCCCAGATCTTCTCGAGCATCGTGCGCGCGGTGGACACCGGGCCGACCCCGCGCGAAGCTTATCATCGATGCTCGCGCGCCTGCTCCTGGCCGTCCTGCTGCTCGGCGGCTGCGTCACCCACCTGCGCCCGGCGCCCGGGGCGCAGCTCGTCCCCGGGCGCGAGCAGGCGGCCGTGGCCGAGGCCGGCGGCGTCCG
>JBBIIW010000073.1:0-9723 GCA_037446305.1 Candidatus Rokuibacteriota bacterium | reverse complement strand
GCGGGTGGCCGCGGCCGCCTCGGTCTCGCGCGCGGCGGCCAGCCGGGCAGCCGCCTCCCGGTCGCGGCGCTCGATGGCCAGCGTGCGCTCGGCCTCGTCGCGGGTGTAGTCGTCCAGGCGCTGCAGCAGCTCCGACAGGCGGGCGGCATGGAGCGAGCGATGGCGCTCGGCCCGGGCGATCAGCTCCGGGCCCAGGCCCAGCCGGGCGGCGATGGTCAGGGCGTAGCTCTGGCCGGGACGGTCGTACCGCAGGCGGAACGTGGGGGCCAGGGTGGCGGTGTCGAACTCGACCGAGGCGTTGCGCGCGCGCGGGTGCGTGGAGGCGAAGGCTTTGAGCGGCTCGAGGTGCGTGGTTGCCATGACCAGCGTGCCGCGCTCGGCCAGCGTCTCCAGGATGGCCTGGGCCAGCGCCGCGCCCTCGTCGGGGTCCGTCCCGGCGCCCAGCTCGTCGAGGAGCACCAGCGAGCGGTCATCGGCCGCGGCCAGGACCTCCCGGACCTGCTTGACGAAGGCCGAGAAGGTGGAGAGGTTTTCGGCCACGCTCTGGTCGTCGCCGATGATCGCGTACAGCCCCTCGAAGACCGGCAGGCGGGAGCCGTCGGCGGCCGGGATGTGACAGCCAATCTGGGCCATGAGGGCGTGCAGCGCCAGGGTCTTCAGGGCCACCGTCTTGCCCCCGGCGTTCGGGCCCGTGATCACCAGCAGCGGCCGCTCGCCGTCGAGCTGCACGTCCACGGGAACCACGCCGGTCGCCTCCCCGCCGCCCTCGCGCCACCGCTGGGCGAGCAGCAGCGGGTGCCGGGCCCCGATCAGGTCGACCCGGCGCTCGGTGCTCATGCGCGGCGCGGTGGCGGCCATGCGTTCGGCCAGGTGCGCGCGGGCGAAGAGGGCATCCAGGCGCGCGATCAGCCCGACCAGGTGGTCGAGCGCCTCCAGGCGGGCGCGGACGGCATCGGTCAGTTCGGCCAGGATGCGAGCCGTCTCCTGCTCCTCCTCCCGGGCCAGCTGCACCAGGTCGTTGTTGGCCTCCACGACCCCCTCGGGCTCGACGAAGAGCGTCTGGCCGCTCTGCGAGCGGTCGTGCACGATGCCGCGGACGCGCTGCCGCGCCTCGGCCCGGACGGGGAGCACATAGCGGCCGTGCCGGACGGTGACGTAGCGGTCGGCGAAGGTCCGCTCGGCGTCGGGCGACTGGAAGAAGCGCTCCAGGTCGGCGACCAGGCGGCGCCGGCCCTCGCGCAGCTCCCGGCGCACGCGCCTGAGCCGGGGGCTGGCCTCGTCCCGCAGGCTGCCGTCGTCGGCCAGGGCCTGCCCGAGGGCCTGGCGGAGATCGTCCAGGCGGGGGGCCTCGGCGGCCAGGGCAGCGACCCTCGGCGCGGCGGCGCTCAGACCCCGGCCATAGGCGGCCAGCCGGGGACCGGCGTCCAGCACGGGGATCAGGAGCACGAGGTCTCCGCCGTCGAGCACACTGCCGGGCAGGCGGCAGCGGTCGAGGGCGGTGCGGACGTCAGGAAGGGCGTCCAGCGGGGGTGGACCGGCTTCGGCCAGCGCACGGCGCGCCTGGGTCGTGGCGTCGATCGCCTCCTGGACGGCGGCGACATCCGTGAGGGGCCGGGCCTGCAGGGCCTCCTCCCGGCCCATGGCGGTCCGGGCCTGCCCGGCCAGCAGCTCCCGGACGGCCTCCCACTCGATGCCCCGCCCCCAGATGCGGCCCGCCTCCACCGCTCGCCTCAGGCGCCCCTCGCCCGGGGCGGGAGCGCCGGCGCTCGAGTCGGGAGTGGTGCCGCTAATCGCTCATCCGCTCGCGTCGCTTGGCCTTCTTCCGGGCCGCGAGCGCCTTGCGCTTCCTCCGGACGCTGGGCTTCTCGTAGTGCTGGCGCTTCTTGAACTCCGACAGGAGCCCGGCCTTCTCGCACTGCTTCTTGAAGCGCTTGAGCGCGCTCTCGAAGGACTCGTCGGGCTCGACGATGACCTTGGTCACCCTGTTCCCCCCCTCCGCCCCGAACTGCCCCCCCTGCGTCTGGGTAAACGAAAACTATATACCACCGGTCCCTCGGGTCCGCTACCGGAAGAGCGGCGCGAGCACGAGCGCCACCACCGACATCAGCTTGATGAGGATGTTCATGGACGGCCCCGAGGTGTCCTTGAAGGGGTCGCCGACCGTGTCGCCGACCACGGCCGCCTTGTGGGCGTCCGAGCCCTTGCCGCCGAAGTGACCCGCCTCGATGTACTTCTTGGCGTTGTCCCAGGCGCCCCCGGCGTTGGCCATCATCAGGGCCAGGAACACCCCCACCAGGGTGGCCCCGGCCAGGAAGCCGCCCAGGGCCTCCTTGCCCAGGATGAAGCCGATGACCGGGGGGAGGATGACGGCCATGATCCCGGGGGCGATCATCTCCCGGATGGCGCCGCCGGTGGCGATCTCCACGCACCGGGCGGTGTCCGGCTTGGCCGTTCCCTCCATCAGGCCCTTGATCTCGCGGAACTGCCGGCGGACCTCCTGGACCATCCCGAAGGCCGCGCGCCCGACGGCCTTCATGGTGAGGGCGGCGATCAGGAAGGGCACGATGCCGCCCAGGAACAGGCCCACGAGCACCCGGGCTTCCGTGAGGTCGATGGCCCGCAGCCCCACCGCCTGGGTGTAGGCGGCGAACAGCGCCAGGGCCGTGAGGGCCGCCGAGCCGATCGCGAAGCCCTTGCCGATGGCCGCCGTCGTGTTCCCCAGCGCGTCCAGGCGGTCGGTGATCTGCCGGGTCTCGGGCCCCAGGTGCGCCATCTCGGCGATGCCGCCGGCGTTGTCGGCGATGGGGCCGTAGGCGTCCACGCTCATGGTGATGCCGATGGTGGCCAGCATGCCGACGCCGGCCAGGGCGATGCCGTACAGGCCGTTGGTCTGGAACGCCACCCAGATGGCGGCGGCGATCATCACGATCGGCATGGCAGTGGACTCCAGGCCCACCGCGAAGCCGGTGATGATGTCCGTGGCCGGCCCGGTCTGGCAGGACTCGGCGATCCGCTTGACGGGGCTGCCCGAGGTGTAGATCTCGGTCAGGTAGCCGATGGCCACGCCGGCCACCATGCCGGCGATGACGGCCCAGAAGGGGCCCCAGCCCACGTCGAGGGTGTTGACGATGACGGCGGCCAGCACGGTCAGCAGCCCCGCCGCGATGATGGTCGCGTACCGGAGGGCGGCCTGGGGGTCCAGGCGCTGCAGCACGTTCATGGACAGGATGCCGGTGGCCGAGGCGACCAGCCCGGCCATCACGATGCCCAGCGGCAGGGCCATGAACACGGCCGGCTCGGGCCCCAGGGTGGCGCCGATGGCGATGGCGGCGACGATCGAGCCCACGTAGGACTCGAAGAGGTCGGCGCCCATGCCGGCCACGTCGCCGACGTTGTCGCCCACGTTGTCGGCGATGACGGCCGGGTTGCGCGGGTCGTCCTCGGGGATGCCCGCCTCCACCTTGCCGACCAGATCGGCGCCCACGTCGGCCGACTTCGTGTAGATGCCGCCGCCCACGCGCGCGAAGAGCGCGATGGAGGAGGCGCCCATGGCGAAGCCGCTGATGATCACGGGATCGGGGAACAGCCAGTAGAAGACGCCCAGGCCCACCAGGCCCAGGCTGGCGACGGACAGGCCCATGACCGAGCCGCCGTAGAAGGCCACCGCCAGCGCCCTGTCCCGCCCCACCTTGTTGGCGGCGGCCGCCGTGCGGACGTTGGCCTGGGTGGCCGCCCGCATCCCGAAGAAGCCGGCCAGCATGGAGCAGATGCCGCCGGCCAGGAAGGCCAGGGCCGTCAGGGGGGTGATGAAGACCGCCAGCAGGACGGCCACCACCACCACGAACCAGGCCAGGATGGAGTACTCCTTGCGCAGGAAGGCCATGGCGCCGGTGTGGATCTGCTCGGAGATCGCCACCATCGCCGCCGTCCCGCTCGGCTGGGCGACGACGTAGCGGTACAGCGCGAACGCCATCGCCAGGCCGAGGATGCCCAGCACCGGGGCCAGGGTCACCGAGGTCATGCTGCCTCCTCCTACGGACGCGGAGTTTGGACCAGGGCCAGCACCCGCTCCGCCGCCGCCGCCACGGCCGCCTCCACCTGGGGCAGCTCGGCCGGCTCGAACGGGGCCAGCACGTGATCGGGAACTTCTTCCTTGCGATCGGGGCGCCCGATCCCCACCTTCACCCGGCGGATCGCCTCGGTGCCCAGGGCGGCCAGGATCGAGCGCACGCCGTTGTGCCCGCCGTGCCCGCCGCGCATCCGCACGCGCACCGTTCCCAGCGGCAGGTCGATGTCGTCATACACGAGAATCAGGTCGGCCGGCCCCGCCTGGCGGCGCCGAAGCGCGCGCGCCACCACCGGACCGGAGACGTTCATGAAGGCCAGCGGCTTGACCAGCCAGACCGTCTCGCCGCGCCACGTCCCGGAGCACACCTTCGTCGCATCGTCGTCCCGCCAGCGCCGCTTGAACACGGTGCGGGCCAGGTGATCCAGCACCCGGTGGCCGATGTTGTGCCGGGTGTCCGCATACTCGGGGCCCGGGTTGCCCAGACCGACCACGACCGCGGCCACCGGTGCCCGACCTGGCTATTTCTTCGCCTTCTCCCGCTTCTCCTCGCCCGGCGCCTCCTCCTTGGGCTTGCGCTCGGTGAGCACCTCCGGCTCCGCCGTGGCCACCGGGGCGGCGGCCGGCGCCGCCACCTCCTCGGCCATGGGCGGCGCCACGGTCACGACGGCCTGGCCGGGGTCGTTCAGGATCCGCACGCCCTCCGGAACCCGCAGGTCCGCCACCGTCAGGACGTCGCCGATCATGAGCGCCGAGACATCGGCGTCGATCCGCTCCGGGATGCTGGTCGGCAGGCAGGAGATGTCGAGCTCGTGCAGGACCAGGCTCAGGATGCCCTTCTGCTCCTTCACGCCGGCCGCCTCGCCCACCGTGTGCACGGCCACGCGCACGGTGATGGCCCGGTCCGCCCGCACCTCCTGCAGGTCCACGTGAAGCAGCCGCTCGGTGACGGGGTCGAACTGCAGGTCGCGGATGATGGCCATCCGCGAGCCGGTGTCCCCCTCGAACGTCAGGGCGAGCAGCTGGGTCGAGCCCTCGTGGCCGTGGATGATGCGCAGCACGGCGCGGGGATCGATGGCCACCGGCTCGGGCGCGGCGCCGCCATAGAGGATCCCCGGCACGATGCCGTTGCGGCGCAGCCGCTTGGCCACCTGCTTGCCGGTGCCCTCGCGGCGCTTGACGGTCAACGCTTGCGTCTGCATCCGAGTGCTCCTTTACACGAACAGGGTCGAGACCGACTCTTCGTCGTGAATCCGGCGGATGGCCTCGCCCAGCAGCGGGGCCACGCTCAGCACGGTGAGGCGGGGCATCTCCGCCGCCGCCCGCACCGGGATGGAGTTGGTGACGATCAGCTCCTCCAGGGCCGACTCCTGGATCCGCTCGCGGGCCGGCCCCGAGAGCACCGGGTGGACCGCGCAGCCCAGGATGCGCCGGGCCCCCTCCCGCTCCAGCGCGCCCACGGCCTGCAGCAGCGTCCCCGCGGTGTCGATCATGTCGTCGATGATGACGGCGTCGCGGTCCTGCACCTCGCCGATCAGGTGCATGGCCGCCGCCTGGTTGGGCCCCTCCCGGCGCTTGTCGATGATGGCCAGCCCCGCGTTCAGGCGCTTGGCGATGGCGCGCGCCCGCTCCACGCCCCCGGCGTCCGGGGAGACGATCACCGGGCGCTTGAGGTTGAGCTTGCCCAGGTAGTCGATGAGGACGGGGGCGGCGAAGAGGTGGTCCACCGGGATGTTGAAGAAGCCCTGGATCTGCCCGGCGTGGAGGTCCAGGGCCAGGACCCGGTCCACGCCGGCGGCGGTCAGGAGGTCCGCCACCAGCTTGGCCGTGATGGGCACCCGCGGCTGGACCTTGCGGTCCTGGCGGGCGTAGCCGTAGTAGGGGAGCACGGCCGTGATCCGGCGCGCCGAGGCCCGCTTCAGCGCGTCGATCATGATCAGCAGCTCCATCAGGTTGTCGTTCACCGGCGGGCAGGTCGGCTGGATCACGAAGACGTCCGTGCCCCGGACGTTCTCGTTGACCTGCACGAAGACCTCGCCGTCGGAGAAGCGGGAGACCTCGGCGTCGCCCAGCGGCAGGCTGAGGTACTGCGCGATCTCCTCGGCCAGGGGCCGGTTCGCATTGCCCGTGAACAGCTTCAGGTCGTAGGTCATCGCCACCCTCGTCGGCACGTGGTTGGGGCGGGAGGATTCGAACCTCCGAATACGGGATCCAAAGTCCCGCGCCTTACCGCTTGGCCACGCCCCATCGTCCGCGCGCGCGGTCGCCGGTCGCCGCAGCCCCTGCCGCTGCGCCGCCGTCCCGGGAGGCCGGCCGCCGCCCGCCACCCCGGATCCGCACGGCCGGGCCGGCCAGGCTCCGGACCGCCCAGGCACACCAGGAGCCCCGGGTCAGGCGGGCCCGGACCTGGCGCGCGTGCTCGAACGACCGGGCGATGCCGAACACCGTCGGTCCACTCCCGGACATCGCCGCGCCCAGCGCCCCGGCCGCCAGCAGCGCGGCCTTCAGCCGCTCGATCTCCGGATACACCGGCCTGACCGCAGCCTCCAACCCATTGTAAAGGCTGGCGGCCACCAGCTCCGGGCGCCGGCTGCGCAGCGCCTCCACCATCTGCCGCGCCCGGGAGCCGTCGCCGTACATCGCCGGCGTCACGCGGGCGTACGCCTCCGCGGTGCTGACCGCGAACCGGGGGTTCACCAGCACCAGCGCCAGCCGGCCGCCCGCCAGCGGCGTCAGCGCCTCACCGCGACCGGTCGCCAGGGCCGCCCCGCCGCGCAGGAAGAACGGCACGTCCATCCCGAGCCTCGCCGCCAGCTCGGCCAGGCGCTGGCGGGGCCAGCGCAGGCCCCACAGGCGGTCCAGCCCCAGCAGCACCGCGGCCGCGTCCGCCGAGCCCCCGCCCAGGCCGGCCGCGACCGGGATCCGCTTGTCGAGCGTGATGCGCGCTCCGCGCCCCGCGCCGCTCGCCTCCTGCAGCGCCTCCGCGGCGCGCCAGGCGAGGTTGGTCCGGTCGGTCGGGATGCCCGGGGTCGTCACGACGAGATCCAGGTGGTCGGCCTCCTCGAGGACCAGCCGGTCGGAGAGGTCCACGGCCTGCATCACGGTGGCCAGCTCGTGATATCCGTCGGCGCGGCGCCCCAGGATCTCGAGGGCCAGGTTGACCTTGGCCGCGGCGCTGAGCACCAGGCGACGAACGGTTCCCGACCCCCTGGACAAGACGGGCTAGGCTAGCACGCCCCCCGGGGGGCGTCAACGTAACGGCTGGATTTTCGCGGTGTCCGGCAGCGTGAGCTGGAAGCGCCCGGGGTCGATGCCGGCGTCCACGACGGGGTCGCGGTACCGCAGGGCGCCGGTCACGCGGCGCCGCGGGGCCCGGAAGGTGAGGCCCTGGAGCCGGCCGTCGGGCGCGTACTCGTACGTCACCCGCACCTCGTAGAGGCCGCCCGTGAGCTCGACCTGGCGCACGACCCCCGTGGCGAAGTCCATCCAGATCTGCTGCTGGTGCACCGTCCCGACCACGAGGAGCGAGGGGCCGTCATCGTCGGGGGGCAGGACCTGGGCCAGCCGCACGTCGCGCGGGGGGACGGGCCGGGCCGCCAGCACGCCGACCAGGTCGTCCGGCTCGAAGGGCAGGCCCAGCAGCCGCGCGGTGGTGTCGGCCGTGGCCGGGCCCACCAGCGCCTCGTTGGCTGCCGCGTCGTAGGCCACGAGCCGGCCGTCGTGGATGGTCATGAGCAGCAGCGGCTGTCCCAGCGGCGACAGGGCCTCCACGCGCACGGAGGCCGGAGCCCGGGCCAGGACGACCGCGAGGAGCTGCTGGCGCTCGCCGCCCCGGCTCACGTCCAGATCGGCCAGCGTGCGGAGATCCGAGAAGGCCTGCCACCGGCCCGCGAGCAGGGCCAGGGCCCGTCCGGCGTCGGCCGGGATCGCCTGGCGAGGCGGCGGCAGGGCCCGGGCGCAGCCGGCCAGGGCGAGGAGGAGGAGGAGGGGCGCGACCTTACCGGGTCGCCTTCGAGTCACGCTTGACCCGCTGCAGGCGGTTCCGGGCGTCCTCGACCTTCTTGCGGACGCCCTCCGCGGACGGGTCGAGCTCCAGGGACTTCTCCCAGGCGGCGAGCGCCTCCTCGTCGTGGCCGTTCTTCGCGTACGCGTCGCCGAGATGGTCGTAGATGACGGGGTCGGCTTCCCTGGCCTTCTGCACCGCGCGCTTGAGCTCGTGCAGCGCCTCGGCGTAGCGGCCCTGCTGGTAGTAGGCCCAGCCGAGGCTGTCGATGAAGTAGCCGTTGTCGGGCTCCAGCGCCAGCGCCTTCTGGATCAGCTCGATCGCCTCGTCCAGGTTCTCGCCGCGCTCGGCGTACATGTAGCCGACGTAGTTGTAGGCCTCGGCGTGCTTGGGGTCCAGCGCGATCACCTGCCGGAAGGTCTGGACGGCGTCGTCGAAGCGCTGCTGCTTCTCGTAGACCACGCCGAGCTGGAAGAGCAGGTCCTTGTGGCGCGGCTCGATGGACAGCCCTTCCTTCAGGCTCTCCACCGCCCGGTCGTACTGCTGTCCGCGGAAGTAGGCGCTGCCCAGGTAGAGGAAGAGCTCGGGGCGCCGCGGCTCGAGGTTGACGGCCTCCTTCAGGACGGCCACCGCCTCGTGGTACCGCTTGGCCCGCCCGTGCAGGAACCCGAGCTGCACGCGGGCGTCGATCGAGCGGGGATCGATGCGGAGGATGCGCTCCAGCTCGGTCCGCGCGTCCTCGTCGCGGCCGCCGTCCATGAGCGAGGTGGCCAGGAAGTACCGGGCCCGGAGGTTGGTCGGCTCCAGCGTGACGGCGCGGCGGAAGGCGTCGGCGGCGCGGTCCCACAGCTTCTGCTCGTAGTAGACGGCGCCGAGCTTGAGCCACACCCGGGCATCGCGCGGCGCGGCCGACGCCAGCGACTCGACCTCGGCCTGGGCCTCCTGCAGGCGCCCGAGCCGGATCAGGAGATCGGCCAGGCGCTCCACGAAGGCCGGGTTGTCGGGGTTGGCGTCCACGGCCCGGCGATAGAGGGCGACGGCCTCCTCGTGCTGCTGGCGGGTCTCGTACACGTAGCCGAGCGCGGTCCAGGCGCCGTCGTGGTCGCCGTCCAGCTCGATGGCCCGGCGCAGGCGCGTGACGGCCTCGTCCCAGTTCTCCGTCTCGATGGCCAGCCGCCCCAGCAGGAACTGGGCCTGGGCCAGGTCCGGCTGGCGCTCGGCCAGGCGCAGCAGCGTGTCCCGGGCGCGGTCGAAGGCCTTCTGCTCCACCTGGTAGCGGGCCAGCGTCAGGTAGGCCTCCTCGGCGTCGGGCCGCAGGGTGATCACCTTCTCGAGCTCGGCCTCGGCCTCGGGGTACTTCTTCTGGCCGCGCAGCAGCTCGGCCAGCGTGAGGTGCGAGGCGGGGTCGTCGGGGGCGAGCTGGACCGCGCGCCGGGCCGCGGCGATGGCCCGGTCGTGGGCGTCCACGCGGGCCAGCCAGTGCGCCATCTCCCGCCACAGGAAGGCCGAGTCGGGGTCGTGCTGGAGCGCCTGCTCGGCGGCGGCGATGGCTTCCCGGAAGCGGCCGGCCTGCGCGTGCAGCTGCGCCACCATGTAGTCGTAGTAGGCCTCGGCCGCGGCGCTGGGCGCGGCCGCCCGGGGCGTCCGCCGCGGC
>JBBIIW010000072.1:0-9746 GCA_037446305.1 Candidatus Rokuibacteriota bacterium | reverse complement strand
GCGCAGGCGCGGCGCTCCCGGTTGTCGCGCCCGTGGGGCAGGTCAAACTGCGCGCGCATGACGCACGCGCCGCCGCCGCCCCATCGCCCGCTGCCGATCCGCGCATTCAATGCGCTCGGCCGCGCCGCGTCGAGACTGGGCGTGCGGGGCTTCTCCCTGGCGGAGGACTCGCTGCTGAGCGCCGCGCGCGCCGAGACCGGGCTCGACGACTTCGGCCCGGACAGCTTTCGGGTGGGCCTGGGCGTGCTGCTCCGCTCGCTCGAGCGCGACGCCGAGCTGAACGCTTTCGGCCGCTACTTCGCGCGGCGGCAGGTGCTCGAGCTGCTCGCGACGCGCTCGCGCCTGGTCGACTGGCGCAAGCGCCACCCCGAGGTCGAGAAGCAGGAGATCTTGCGCCCGCTGTTCGTGTTGGGCCTCCCGCGCACGGGCACGACGCTGCTCTACAGCCTGCTCGCCCTCGACCCCGCGCACCGCTCGCCGCTGTCCTGGGAGGTCGACGATCCCTGTCCGCCGGCCGAGGCGGCGAGCTACGAGCGCGACCCGCGCATCCAGAAGAGCGAGTGGCGCTTCGCCCAGCTGCGCGAGCTCGCGCGCGGCATCCAGGCGATCCATCCGGTGGGCGCCGCGCTCCCCCAGGAGTGCATCGTGATCACCGCGTCGGAGTTCACGAGCATCCGCTTCGAGATGTGCTTCGACGTGCCGACCTATCAGGACTGGCTGCTCGAGGCCGACTTGACGGGCTGTTACGCCTGGCACAGGCGGTTCCTGCAGCACATGCAGTCGCGCTACGCCAAGCAGCGCTGGGTGCTGAAGTCTCCCGGCCACCTGGGCGCGATCGACGCGCTGCTCGCCGCCTATCCCGACGCGCTGATCGTGCAGACGCACCGCGACCCGCGCCGCGTGGTGCCGTCGGTGTCCTCGCTGGAGTGGACGCTGCGCCAGGTGGCGAGCGACGCGCTGGATCCGCGCGCGCTGGGCCGGCAGCAGCTGCGCGCGTGGTCGAGAACGCTCGCGAGCGGAATGCGCGCCCGGGCGAAGCATGCGGAGCGCGCTGCGCAGTTCCTGGACCTCCACTTTCACGAGATCGCGCGCGACCCGATCGGCTGCGTGCGGCGCATCTACGCGCACTTCGCGCTGCCGCTCGCGCCCGACTTCGAGCAGCGCATGCGCGACTACCTCGCCGCGAATCCGCGCGAGGCGCACGGGGCGCACGTCTACACGCTGGAGGGCTTCGGCCTCTCGGCGCGCGAGGTCGACGAGGCCTTCGCGGAGTACACGGCCCGCTTCGACGTGCGGCCGGAGGGCGCGTGAAGGGTGCGCGCGCTCAGCGCACCTCGATCCGGTAGAGCCGCCGCAGCAGCGCCTGGAGCCAGCGCTCGGGAAGCGCGTTCAAGAGGCCGCGCTGGAGGCGCGCGGAGGCGGGCGTGAAGTAGGTCTCGCGCGGGCGCCGTGCGGTCGCGGCCCGCACGACGACGCGCGCCACACGACGAGAGGAGGACGCCGTATGACACGCCGCCTGCTGCTCACGCTCATCGCCCTCGCGCTCGGCTGGCCCCCGGCCGCCGGCGCCCAGGAGCCGATCAAGATCGGCGCCCCCATCTCGATGTCCCCGCCCGGCTCGGTGGCCCAGGGCAAGGAGGTCCGGGACGGGCTCACCCTGGCCCAGGAGATCCTCCACAAGCGGGGCGGGGTGCTGGGGCGCAAGATCGAGATCCTCTACGAGGACACCCAGGGCATCCCGGAGAAGGGTCGGGCCGCCGTCGAGAAGCTCATCACCCGCGACAAGGTGGTCGCCATCACCGGCGAGCACGCCAGCAGCGTGACGCTGGCCGACATCGAGGTGGCCCACCGCTACAACATCCCGCTGGTGAACACCAACGCCTGGTCCGACGCCGTCCGCCTCAAGGGCTACCCGCAGGTCTTCAACCGCTCCAACTACAACTCCCGGGTGGCCGAGGCCATGGGCGAGGTCATCGCCAAGATGAAGGTCAAGCACGTGGTGGCCTTCGCCGAGAACACCGACTACGGCACCGGCCAGGCCGAGGCCATGAAGAAGGTCCTGGCCCGGGTGGCGCCGGACGTCAAGTTCACCGCCCGGGTGCTGGACCGGGCGGCCCGGGACTTCACGCCGGCCGTGCTGCCGCTCAAGGCCGAGCGCCCGGACATGATCGTGACCATCATGATCCCGCCGGCCTCGTACCTGCTGATGAACCAGCTCTACGAGAACGGCATCGCGCCCAGCAAGGACACCTGGCTCTACGACGGCGCCGGGGTGGCCGACTATCCGGACTTCTGGGACAACGTCAAGGACGCCGGGGTGGGCCTGCTCTCGTTCGGTCTCTACCACCCGAAGATGAACCTCACGCCGCTGGGCAAGGAGGTCCGCAACCTCTACATCGACCAGCACAAGCGGGAGCCGAACCGCCTCATCTTCCAGGCCGCCGACTCGCTGTTCCTGCTGGCCGACGCCATCACGCGCGCGAAGTCCACCGAGGCCGACGCCGTCATCAAGGCCCTGCGCGAGACGCGCTTCGAGGGCACCCAGGGCCTGATCACGTTCGAGAAGGAGAAGGGCCTCTACTTCCAGCAGTGGAAGGACATCCCCTACATCACCTACCAGCTCACCGCCCGGGGCCAGCAGCTGCCGGAGACCCTGCTCATCCAGGGCCCGGGGGTCGAGCTGTCCGTCGACAAGCTGATGCGGCCGGCGCGGTAGTGGCCGCCGGCGGGGCCGGCTCCGGCGCCGGCCCCGCCCCGGCCCGCCGCCGGCCCTCGACCGCCGCGTGCTGATCGTCGAGATCGTCTTCACCGGCCTCCTCATGGGGTCGTTCTACGCCCTGATGGCGCTGGGGCTCACGCTGGTCTTCGGCATCCTCAAGATCGTCAACTTCGCCCACGGCGAGTTCTTCATGATCGGCGCCTACGCCTACACGCTGCTGGTGGTGTGGGCGGGGCTGCCCCAGGTGCCGGCCATGCTCTCGGCGGTGGCGCTGGGGGCGCTGGCCGGGGTGCTGATGGAGCGGCTGCTGATGCGCCCCCTCTACACGGGCGTGATCGGGCCCGGCGCCCTGCGCGACGAGTACGCCATCATCGTCACCTTCGGCCTCTCGCTGTTCCTGATCAACCTCTCCCACCAGGTGCTGGGCCCCTACCCCGTCAAGGGCCCGGACCTGGTCGCGGTCTCCCGCATGGAGCTGTTCGGGATGTTCGTGAGCCCGCACCGGCTGCTGGCCAGCGGCCTGGCCGTGCTGACGCTGGCGCTGATCGTGTGGCTGATCCGGACCACGGTGTGGGGCAAGCGCGTGCAGGCGGTGGCCCAGAACCGCTTCGGGGCCGCCATCGCCGGCATCGACCACGCCCGGGTGAGCGCGCTGGTGCTGGCGCTCTCGGGCGGCATCGTGGCGCTCAGCGGCGCCCTGCTCTCGCCGCTGTTCCACGCCTACCCGGACGTGGGCGCCTTCCCGGCCGTGAAGTCCTTCGTGGTGGTGGTGCTGGGCGGCATGGGCTCCATCCCCGGCAGCATCCTGGGCGGCCTGCTCCTGGGGGTGCTGGAGAACTTCGGGGCCATCTACATCTCCTACGAGTACCGCGACACCTTCGGCTTCATCATCCTGATGCTGGTCCTGCTGCTGCGGCCCCAGGGGCTGTTCGGCGAGCGGGCGCGCGAGGTCTGAGGCCGGTGCGCCGGATCGCGCTCTCGCCGGCCGACCACCGCCTGGCCTTCGCGGTGCTCGGCGTGGTCGCCCTCATCCCGCTCGGCGTGCGGTCCGAGTACTGGCTGGGCGTGCTGATCACCGGCCTCTACTTCGCCATGCTGGCCCAGAGCTGGAACCTGCTGGCCGGCATCGCCGGGCTCTTCTCGATGGCCCCGGCGGCCTTCGCCATGGTCGGCGCCTACACCACGGGCCTGCTCCACCATCACCTCCAGATCGGCCCCGGGGTGGGCGTGCCGGCCGGCGCCGTCGTGGCGGCCGCCGTCGGCTTCGGGCTGGGGCGCATCACGCTGCGCCTGCGCGGCGCCTACCTGGCGCTGACCACGCTGGCCTTCTCGGAGATCCTGCGCCTGGTCATCGCCAACTCCATCGAGTGGACGCGGGGCGACCTGGGGCTGAGCGTGCCGGGCATCCTGGGCGGCGCCAAGGTGCCCATCCTCTACCTCTTCCTGGGCGTGCTGGCCGCCTACCAGGCGCTGCTGCTGCTCCTGCTGCGCAGCCGGGTGGGCCTGTTCCTGCTGGCCATCCGCGACGACGAGGTGGGCGCGGTGGCCCGCGGCGTGGACCTGGTCCGGTACAAGACGCTGGCCTTCACCCTCTCCGCGGCCGGCTGCGGCGTGGCCGGCGCGCTCTTCGTGCACTTCCTGCAGCTGGCCAGCCCCGAGCTGGGGCTGATCCTGCAGACGGGCCTCGTGATCAGCATGGTCGTCATCGGCGGCATGGGCACGGCCACGGGCCCGCTGGTGGGCGCGCTGCTGGTCGAGGTGGCCGCGGAGGCGCTGCGCGAGGTCGGCGTGCGCCACCTGCTGGTGTTCTCGGCCCTGGTGATCCTGGTGGGCCGCTTCTTCCGCGAGGGCCTGATGGGGCTCCTGGCCCGGCTCGCGCCCGGCGCGCGGCTCGTGGCGCGGCCCGCCTCCGACGCGGAGCGTTTGGCGTGAGCGCGCTGCTCGCGCTCAGCGAGGTGCGCAAGAGCTTCGGCGGCATCATGGCCGTGGCCGACGTCTCGCTGGCCATCGCGCCGGGCGAGCTGGTGGGGCTGATCGGCCCCAACGGCTCCGGCAAGACGACGCTGCTCAACCTGATCACCGGCTTCTACCCGCCCGAGCACGGCCGGGTGCGCCTGCTCGACCACGACATCGGCGGCCGGCGGCCCAACGAGATCTTCCGGGCCGGCGTGGTGCGCATGTTCCAGCAGGTGCGCGTCTTCCGGCGGCTGACGGCGCTGGAGAACCTGGAGGTGGCCGGCCGCACGGCGGGGCTGACGGCCGCGGCGGCGCGGCAGCAGGCGCTCCGCCTCCTGGAGCGCCTGGGGCTGGCCGCGCACGTCCACGACGACGTGGGGACGCTGTCGGGCGGGCAGCAGAAGCTCGTGGAGTTCGGGGGCTGCTTCATGTCCGGCCCGCGGCTGGTCGTGCTGGACGAGCCGTTCGCCGCCATCCACCCGACGGTCAAGCAGGTCATGGTGGACGTCATCGGCGAGCGCCACGCGGCCGGCCAGGCCTTCCTGGTGGTCTCGCACGACATCCCGGCCATCATGCGCCTGTGCCCGCGCACCGTGTGCATGAACGCCGGCGCCGTCATCGCCGACGGGCCCACCGAACAGGTGATGGCCGACCGGGCGGTGGTGGAGGCCTACCTGGGAGGCCACGCGCGGTGACGGGCGGGCGCGACGGGGCGGCGGGCGGCGGCGCGATCGGCCGCGGCGTGACGGCGCGCGACGGCGCCCCGCCGCTGCTGGCCGTCGAGGGCGTGACCTGCGGCTACCAGCCGGGGATCGACATCATCCAGGACGTGAGCCTGGAGGTGCCGGCCGGCCGGGTGGTCGGGCTCATCGGGCTGAACGGCGCCGGCAAGTCCACCCTCATGCGGACCATCTGCGGCTTCCTGCCCTGCCGCCGCGGCCGCATCCTCCTCGACGGCCGGGACGCCACCGGCCTGCCGCCCCACACGCTGATCGACCGCGGCGTCTGGTACATCCCCCAGGACTCCTCGCTCTTCCCCTACCTCTCCGTGCGCGACAACCTGGGCATCGTGGTGGACCGCCTGCGCACGCCCGAGGCCCGCCGGCGCTGCCAGGCGGTGCTGGCCGAGTTCCCCGTGCTGCACGCGCGGCTGCGCATGGCGGCCGGCAACCTCTCCGGCGGCCAGCAGAAGATGCTGGAGTTCGCCAAGGCCCTGATCGTGCGCCCGCGCCTCTGCCTGATCGACGAGCCCACGGTGGGCCTGGCCCCGCGGCTGGCCGACGAGATCTACGGCTGGGTCGAGCGCCTGCGCCAGGAGGGGGCCAGCATCCTGCTGGTGGACCACAACATCCGCCAGGTCATCGAGCTGAGCGACGTGGTCTACGTGATGAGCCTGGGGCGCATCACCGCCTCCGGCCCCAGCGCCCGCTTCGCCGAGGATCTGCACGGCCAGGTGCGCCAGTGGCTGGGCATCGCGCTGTGACGGCTCTGGCCCGGCCGCCCGCGGTGTGAGGGACGGGCCGGAGTCGTGTAGAGTGGCGCCATGACCGGGGACCGTCCGCTCACCTACCGGAGCACCGGCGTCCTCGACAGCACGCAGCTCGGCCTCCAGGCCCTGCTGAAGTGGGTGAACGCCACCGCCGAGTTCCGCGCCACGGGCGCGGGCCGGCGGGTGGTGGACGTCGGCTTCTTCGCCAGCGTCGTGGCCGTCACCGACACGCTGGGGCTGGCGCTGTGCACCGACGGCGTCGGCAGCAAGGTGCTCATCGCCGAGATGCTGGGCCGCCACGACACCATCGGCATCGACTGCGTGGCCATGAACGTCAACGACGCCATCTGCGTCGGCGCCGAGCCCATCGCCTTCCTGGACTACATCGCCGTCGAGCGGGCCGCGCCGGCCGTGCTCGAGCAGATCGCGCGGGGGCTGCACCGGGGCGCCGAGCTGGCCGGGGTCGCGATCGTGGGCGGCGAGATCTCGCAGATCCCGGACATCATCCGGGGCCACGCGCCCGGCAGCGGCCTGGACCTGGTCGGGATGTGCGCCGGCCTGGTGCCCCTCGACCGCATCATCCTGGGCCAAGACGTCGCCCCCGGCGACGCCATCGTCGGCGTGCGCAGCAGCGGCATCCACAGCAACGGGCTCACGCTGGCCCGCAAGGCGCTGTTCGAGGCCGCCGGGCTCGCCGCCGGCCAGCACCGGCCCGAGCTGGGCTGCACGGTGGGCGAGGAGCTGCTGCGGCCCACCCACATCTACGTCCGCCCGGTGATGGACCTGCTCCGGGCCGGGCGGGTGCCGGTCCGGGCGCTCGTGCACATCACCGGCGACGGCTTCCTGAACCTGGCCCGGATCCAGGCCGCGGTCGGCTTCCGCCTCGACGCCCTGCCCGAGCCCCAGCCGATCTTCCGGCTCATCCAGGATGCCGGCCGGGTGCCGGAGCCCGAGATGTACCGGGTCTTCAACATGGGCGTCGGCTTCTGCCTGATCGTCCCCGACGACCCGGCGGGCCTGCGCGTCGTGGAGGAGACCTTCGCCGCCCACGGCTTCCAGGCCCAGCGCATCGGCACCGTCGTGGCCGACGAGCGCCGGCGCGTCGTCCTGCCCGGGCCGGGCCTGGTCGGCGAGGGCGACGACTTCAGGCCCGCGTAGACCGGCGGCGGCGGAACCGTCAGCGCGAGGGGGAGACCGGCATCCGCAGCCGGAACGTGGTCCCGCGGCCCGGCGCGCTCTCGACGCCGATGGAGGCCCCCGGCTGCTTGTCGACCAGGCCGCGCACGATGGACAGCCCCAGCCCGGTGCCCTCGGCCTTGGTCGTGTAGAACGGCTCCCAGATCGCGGCCAGCCTGTCGGCGGGGATGCCCGGGCCGTCGTCCTGGACCTCGATGAGGACGGCCGGCCCGCCGGGCCCGGGGCCGTTCGCGCCATCGAGCCGGCCCCGCAGGCGCAGGTGTCCCCCGCTCGCCATCGCCTCGATGCCGTTGGTGGCCAGGTTCACCAGCACCTGCATCATCTCGCTGCGCTCGCCGAGGACGGGCGGGAGGTCCGGCGCCACGTCCACCTCCAGGGCTATGTCGCGGCTCCGGGCCTCGTGGCCGACCAGCTCGCCGGCGGCGGCGAGCAGCTCCCCGACGTCCAGCGGCCCCGGCTCGGCCCTGGCGGGCTTGCAGTAGCTCGAGAGCCCGTTCATGATCCCCCGCATCCGCTGCGCGGCCTCCTGGAACGAGGCCAGGTGCCGGCCCAGCATCGCCGGGTCCACCTGCCCGCGCGCCGCCTCCCGCTCGAGCAGCTGCACGCGCCCGTCGATGACGGTCAGGGGGTTGCGCAGCTCGTGGGCCACGCCGGCCGCCAGGCGCCCGATGGCCGCCAGCTTCTCGGTCTGCAGGAGGGCCGCATGGTGGCGCGCCAGCTCGCGCTCGCGCGCGCGCAGAGCCGCCGCCATCTCGTCGAAGGCGCGCGCCAGCTCGCCGATCTCTCCGCCATAGGGGCCGCCCGAGGTGGCCGAGAGATCCCCGGCCGCCAGCCGGCGCGAGGCCGCCACGAGCCCGCGCACCCGCCGGACCACGAACACGTCGCCCGCATACCAGACGGCCGCCACCGCCAGGACGGCCACGACGCCGAGCCCGGCGAGGTTGCCCAGCAGCAGGCGGTTGGCGTCGCTGACCGCCGCCTCCACCGGAATGCCGATGCTGACGTACACGTCCCCGGCCCGGCCGCCGTCCAGCAGCGGGCTGAAGCCCAGCAGCCGCGGCACGCCGTCGGGCTCCGCCAGCTCGCCGATGCCGGCGGCGCTCGCGCTGCGGACCAGCTCGACCAGGTCGCTGTCCGGGTAGGCCCGCCCGACCCACGTCCGCTCCGGGTGGCGGACGAGCACGGTGCCGTGGCGGTCGATCACGGTGAACGTCGAGCCCTCCGGCAGCCGGGCGTCCCGGACGAGCTGGTTGAGCCAGTCGAGGTCGATGGCCGCGAAGATGACGCCGGTCACGGCGCCACGGTCCAGCACCGGGTAGGCGACGTTCACCGAGGCCTTGCCCGTCACGCGGCCGATCTGGAAATCGCCGATGGCGAAGTTCCGGCTGTCCACGGCCCGCTGGAAGTAGGCGCGGTCGGCCAGGTTCGTCTCGGCCGCCACCGGCAGGGCGCTGCAGACGAGCCGGCCGCGGGGATCGATGACGCCGAGGTTCAGGTACAGCGGGTACTCGGGCAGCAGGTCGGCGAGCAGGCGATGGCAGGCCGGCGTGTCGGGGCGGCGGACGTCGGGCAGCCGGGACAGCGCGATGAGCAGGTTCCGGGCGCCGGCCAGCCGCCGGCCCTGCTCGCTGGCGGCCAGCCGGGCCAGGCGGAGCGCCGATTCCTGGACGTCGCGGACCGCGTCCCGCCGCTGCTCGAGCGCCGTGTGGACGATGAGCCCGAAGGCCGGGATGACGGCGAGGCCCACGACGAGGAGCAGCCGAGCCCTCAGGCTGTGCAGAGCCACTGCTTCCACCATACCGGGCCGGCGCCCCCGGCCGGAAGGGATTGAGCGCCCCCGGCGCCGGGGGCCCGGCGGCCGCGCTCCCGCCGGGGATGGGCCCGGGCGTGGTAGGCTTCACGCCCCGGGAGACGACCATGAACGAGGAGTGCCCATGACGACGATCCGGATGGTGGACCCCGCGGCGGTCACCGGCAAGACGCGCGAGATCTTCGAGGCGGTGCTGCGGCGCGAGGCGAAGGTGTTCGGCGCCACCAGCGTGTCGAACATCTGGCGCTGCCAGGGGCACCTGGCCGACTACCTGGAGGCCAACTGGGAGCGCTCGCGGGCGCTCATGCAGCGGGGGCGGTTCACGCCGCTCCAGCGCGAGCTGGTCGCCACCGCCGTCTCCATCGCCAACGCCTGCGCCTACTGAATCGACTCGCACGTGGCCGCCGTGATGCGGCTGGGGCTGGACGAGGTCGGGGTGACCGAGCTGATGGGAGTGGCCGAGCACGCGCGGGCCATGTCCACCGTCGCCGCCGCCCTGCTGCTGGAGCGCCTGGACGACGAGAGCGGGCTGGTGGCGCCGCTGGAGGGGGCGCCGGGCCGCGACGCGGCGCCTC